>JAUCQD010000049.1 GCA_030372945.1 Methanothrix sp.
CAATAACAGTGCAGGACCTCTGCAGCCTGCTGGACAGAGAGGAAGAATTATGGATTCTGGACGTCAGGAGCGAGAGGGAGCTTGAGAGCAGCGGGAGGATCACAGGAGCACAGCATATTCACGTCACCCAGATTCCAGAGCAAAAAGATGAAGTTCCAAAGGACTTCAGGGTCTATATCTTCTGCGGCAGTGGCCTGCGCTCCATGATCGCTGCGAGCTATCTGGAGCGCCACGGCTGGAGGAATTTGGCCGTCATTCTAGGTGGCATAGCAGGCTGGAGATCGAAGAGGTGTCCGATAAAAAAAATGATAAAAAATAAATAGATTTGAATAACTTCAAATCACATGCTCAGCCTGACAGGCACGAGCAACTGATCGATGACGTATATGATGCCGTTGTCGTACCTCTCGGACCTCAGCACCCTGGCTCCACCGACGAGGCCAGAGGTGGCATCAACTCCCAGCGAATCTCCTTCCAGCGTCTTGACTGAATTTGAGTCTGTCCTGTTGATCAGGGCGCTGGCATCGACCATGTGGTAGCTGAGGAGGGTCCTTGTACCTGCATCCTTCTTGCTGATGGAGTCCAAGGCGGTCTTTGCTTTATCGAAAGCTTCATCGCTCGGCGCGAAGATCGTGAAGGGCCCCTCTCTCAATGACTCGATTCCCATCAGGCCCTGACCATTCAATCTTTCCACAAATCCTGCAGCCTTGATGGCAGAAGCAAACTTCTTGACGCCAAGATAGTCTGCAGCCTCTACTACACCCTGACTTGAGCTCTTCGCTGGCACCAGCACCCTATCGATCACGTAGATGGTGCCGGAGTCGTATTCTTTGGTCCGGGTGACATTTGCTCCATTCACCTTCAGGCCGTCTGTGCTGTTGACCGTCAGGCTCTCCCCTTGCAAAGTTCTCAAGGATGAGACCTCAGTGATGTTATCATAGAGACCGTCGTTCCAAGCAACATGGTAGCTCAGAACTCTCTTCAGCTCAGTCTGGTTCTCCATGATGCCACTGTCAGCAAGACTGGAAAACGCCTCATCATCGGGCGCAAACACAACGAAGGTCCCGCTCCCGAAGAGAAGCACCCCCTTGTTGTCCAGGATTTCAGTCAGACCTGCACCATCCAGCGCCGAGGAGAAGGTCGCGAGGCCAAGCTCGCTGGCAGCATCCTTCACGCCATATTCTCCTGTCTCATTAGTTTCACTGATCTGGGCAGCACCAAGACCAGCACAGAGCAAGGCTGCAAGCAATAGACGCAGCATATCTTTCTTTCTTTGAATCATGGTTTTAACCACCACTCCATAAGTGATAAACAGTAGCCCAGCCAAAAGATAAACCTTTTCTCCCTAAAAGGCTCCCCGCAAACAGGCCGAAATATTGAATTGGGAGAGATCCTTTAATAGATCTGTGTGAGGTCTTACGCAGCACCCCTGGCAGTTCTGGCGGCCCTTCTAATGCTATCCTGGGCATCTATGGCCCACGTCCCCCTGATCTCAGAGGAAAAAGAGAACATCTCTCTTGCCATGCACATATCTGATCCTGCCAAGTCCTGGGCGATCTATGGCTCTATCAAGCCGCATGTTCCTCATTACTACAGCTTCGATATGAAGAAGGGCCAGAGGATCTATCTCTCTTTGATCAAATCAGCCGACCCGCAGGAGAGAGACTTTTTACCAGCGATGATTCTCATCGGGCCTGAAATCAAGACCGCAGGCAATGTTCCTGATTGGATCCAGCTTCCAAGAGGCCTTGGAGGCATGGTCGCAGCCACTAAAAATGCCTCCAGTGCCACTTATGAGCCATTTGGACCCAGCAGCTTCATTGAGATGGCTGAGCTTGATCTGCCAGCACCCGAATCTGGGAGATACTACGTGGCTGTTTACAGCAATGCGACACAGGGCCATTACTGCCTGGTCGCAGGCTACCGCGAGGAGTTCAGCTTTGCCGATAGAATTGCATCCCCGATAAGGCTGATCTTTGTTTGGCTCTGGTCAGGCCAGAGCCCGGGCATGATCCTCATTCCATACTTTGTAGCAGAGATCTTAAGCATTTTGATCTTCTGGCGCAGCTCAAGACGAACTGCCTACAGCTTTGCTGGAACGATGGCTGCGTTCCTATTTCTGGCCACCAGCGCCACAGTGATCGGCCAGACAGCCTTCAACCTCGCACGCGCACCCTTCGGCCCAGAGGTATACATCTCCCTGACGATAGCACTCTTTCACTCGATCTTGGGTGTGATCTGTCTGCGCCTGGCCAGGAGCGAAGCTGGCATTCTGCAGAGGACTCTTATGGGGATCATCGGAACAATGGCCCTTTTGGCCGGATCTGGACCTGTCTCTTATACACATCTGACG
>JAUCQD010000050.1 GCA_030372945.1 Methanothrix sp.
ATGCAGGGCAGGATCTCGTAGTCGTAGAGGCGTACAGTCTCCACTGCGTGCCCCACTGTCTTTGAACCCCTGCAGATCTCGTTCACGAGGATATCGGTATTGCCCTGTTCTCTCGGGCTGCCAATCAAAGCCAGGATCTTCATCGGATGATTGAAAAGACTTATGAGATAATAGTGTTACTATTGAGCTGATGTTGGATATCACAGATCTCAGCGATAGCCTTCTGTACGTGGAGGGCGACAGCTGGCATTGCGACTTCGGTCACGGGAGACCGGTGATGCTCGGCCTTGTCTTGGAGGCTGTGGACCTGGGCGGGATCGATGGGTGCTCATTCGTCATAGACGCCTCACTTGTCCCCCAGCCAGAATACCTGACCGAGGAGGTCTTGGAGCAAGCGAAGGCTGAGTGCGCTCTTACTCGCAGTGAGATGATTCGCTATGTATACGAGTGCTATGGCGGCGTGCCTGTAAACATCGATGCCCTCCAGCCTGTGAAGGCTTCATGCGGCTTCTCCAGCTTTGTGGCGGATAGCTGCATCGGCTCAATGAAAGACGAATCTGGAGAGGAGATGGAAGTTCGTAGTTTTGAGAATCTCGCCGATGCTATGCACTTTGCCCGTGAATTCTACGCTGCAAATGCACAAGTCCTCTTCGAGTTCATCGACATTGTGCTGGACCGTCCCCTTCGGTCTGGAGGAACTGGCTGGGACAAGATCCGGCTGATAACAAAAAAATAATCGCAATATAATCGCAAAATGATTGCAAAACCAGTCGGAGAAGATCAATGAAGATAGTTTCCATTACATGGAGCAGCGAGCTGCCCCTATTGCTGCAAGGTGCCAAAGAGCTTGGCCTGGATCTGGTAGCCTGGTCCTCATCGCAGTTTTCCAACTCCCAAGACCTGGAGAGATGCATCGAGTCCCTGAAAGCTGCCAGGCTCATACTGCTCCACCCTTCAAGCGAGGCCTGCTGGGATGAGATCATTGCAAATCTAGACCCCAAAACGCCTGTTGTCTCCTTTGGACGGGACCCGTCTCACTGGACGCTGTCCACTGTCAGCCCGGAGATAACTACCACTGTCAACAAGTACATCCTCTTCGGCGGGCAGGAGAACTACAATAACATGCTGAAATACGCCTGCAGCAAGGCCTTGAATCTCGATTACGACTATGATCCGCCACATGAGCTGCTCTGGCAGGGGCTTTATCATCCACGCTCCGATAAGGCGTTCTCGACCCTGGAAGAGTACATGGAGTGGTACGGCCCTGTGCAGCATCCTGCAGTTGGGATAATATTCTCTCGAACCTACTGGGCAGGTGGGGACCTGGCATTGGTAGATGCCCTCATCGGAGAGCTTGAAAGGCAGTATTCAGTGCTCCCTGTCTTTTGCATCGGCATGGGGGATAAGGATCTAGGCGCCTGGTCGAGCGGCGAGGTAGCAGAGAATTTCTTTGCAGGCAGAGTCGATGCGATAATAAATCTTCAGCCCATCTTTCGTTCCAGAAACATAGATAAGTCTGTCAAGACCCTCAAGCGGCTGGATGTTCCAGTCTTCCATCCCATCATGGTCTACCACAAGACAGAAGAGGAGTGGCTAGGGGATATTCACGGCCTTTCCAGCAGTGAGGTAGGCTGGTCTGTTGCCATGCCTGAGTTCGAAGGCGTCATCGAGCCCATCATCATGGGCGCCACCGACAAATCGATCTTGAATGGTGCCCAAATTGAGCGACATGTGCCGATCTCAGAGCGCGTCTGCAAAGTCTGTGCCCGCGTCTCCCGCTGGATTGCCCTCAAGAGCAAACCAGTCTCCCAGAGAAGAGTGGCTTTCATCTTGCACAACAACCCATGCGTCTCAGTTGAGGCGTCTGTGGGCGGGGGCGCTCACCTTGATACCCTGGAGAGCGTGGCGCGCATCATGAACCGGATGGGGGACGCTGGATATGCCCTGAAAAATCCGCCTAAGAGCGGCAAGGAGCTGATAGAGACCATCATGGGACGCAAGGCCATCTCAGAGTTCCGCTGGACGCCAATCGAGGAGATCGTCCAGAAGGGTGGCGCACTAGCATACATCAGCAAAGAGGAATACTTGCAGTATTTCGATAAACTCTCGCCCAGCGTTAGGGATGCTGTCGGCGCCGCCTGGGGAAGGCCGCCAGGAGAGGAGAAGGATGGCATTCCTGCTGCCATGCTCTACCAGGGAAAGATAGTGGTCACTGGACTGAACTATGGAAATGCCCTGGTCTGTGCACAACCCAAGAGGGGCTGCGCAGGAGCGCGCTGCGATGGGCAGGTCTGCAAGATCCTGCATGACCCAGAGGTCCCTCCCACCCATCAGTATCTTGCGACCTACTGCTATATCGAGAAGGACTTTGGAGCCGATGTGATCGTGCACGTGGGAACGCATGGCAACCTTGAGTTCCTGCCAGGCAAGTCCGTCGGCCTCTCTGAAGATTGCTACCCCGATATAGGGATCGGCAACATGCCGCACATCTACATCTACAACTCAGACAATCCTCCCGAAGGGACCATCGCCAAGCGGCGCAGCTACGCAGTCCTCGTGGACCACATGCAGACAATCATGACTGACTCAGATCTTTATGGGGAGCTGAAGGATCTAGAGGACAAGATTGCAGAGTACAACCGTGCAAAGGTGTCCGACGGCGGAAGGGCGCATGCTCTGAAGCATATCATCCTGGGCCTTCTGGAGAAGGGCAACCTGGCTTTGGAGATAAAGCTGGAAAAATTGACGGCATCAGGTGTCAGCTTCGAGCAGATACTTGAGAGGGCACACGATAAGATCTCGCAGCTCTACAACACTCAGATACCCGACGGCATGCACATCTTCGGCGCTCTGCCTGAGGGCGAGAGACGGCAGGAGATGGTGCGCTCCATACTGCGCTCTGAAGCCAGGAAGGCTGCTGCTGGACTGCTTGGAAGAGAGGTCTCAACCAAGATTGAAGATCTGCGGGAGTTAGACTTGCTTGCCAAGGATCTCATCCTCGCTATAATGCAGGATGTGGCACTGAGCACCTTCATGGAGGCACGGGGGTTGAAGGGCAATGGCTCCCTCATAGCTTTGCACGATCGCGTAAAGGAGCTCTGCTGCAGGCTCGATGGCTCGAAGGAGATGGAGAGCCTGATGCACGGGTTTTCAGGAGGCTTCATAGAGCCGGGCCCTTCCGGCCTGATCACCAAAGGAAAGATCGAGGTGCTTCCCACGGGCCGAAACTTCTACTCACTGGACCCAGCGGCTGTGCCTACTGAGGCCGCATGGATGATTGGAAGAAGGCTCGCAGATAGCCTGATTGAGAAGTACAGATCTGAGCAGGGCCGGTTTCCTGAGAACGTTGCTATGTTCTGGATGGCGGGAGATGTCATGTACGCTGATGGTGAGCAGATGGCACAGATGCTTTCTCTAATCGGCGTCAAACCTGTCTGGAAGGGCAGCAAGCTCAAGGGCTATCAGATCATCCCCCTTGAGGAGCTGGGCAGGCCCAGGATCGACCTGACAGTGCGCGTTTCTGGCATCATTCGCGACTGCTTCTACGGCTGCATCGAGATCATGGACCTGGCCATCAAGGAGGTAGCCGCCTTGGACGAGCCTGAAGATATGAACTTCATCCGCAAGCACGACCTGGAGAATGGATCCACACCGCGCATCTATGCAAGCCGTCCCGGAACTTATGGAAACGGCGTGAACCTTGCAGTCTATGCCAGCGCCTGGAAGAAGGAGAAGGAGCTCTCGGACGTCTTCATCTACTGGAACGGCTACGCCTACGGCAAAGGCCTCTTCGGGGTGCAGTCGCAGGATCGGCTGGTAAAGCAGCTAAAGAGCGTGGACATCACCTTCAACAAGACCACAACCGACGAGAAGGACCTCTTTGGATGCTGCTGCTACTTCGGAAATCACGGAGGCCTGACGGCTGCTGCTCGGGAGGTCTCAGGCAGGAACGTTGAGGCCTACTACGGAGACACCCGAGAGCCTGAGCACGTCGAGGTCAGGGATCTGGCAGACGAGGTCAGGCGCGTCGTTCGAACAAAGCTCCTGAATCCCAAGTGGATCGAGGGCATGAAGCGGCACGGCTACAAGGGAGCAGGCGACATCTCCAAAAGAGTGGGTCGGGTCTATGGCTGGGAGGCGACGACCCAGGAGGTGGACGACTGGATCTTCGATGACATCGCCAGGACATTCATCATGGACGAGGAGAACCGAAAGTTCTTCCAGGAGAACAACCCCTGGGCCATGGAGGAGATGGGCAGAAGGCTGCTCGAGGCCGAGCAAAGAGGCCTGTGGAAGGCAGACCCAGAAGTCCTGGATGCCCTGAAGTCGCTCTACCTTGAGATCGAGGGCTGGATGGAGGAGAGGATGGGCGACGTCCAGGGCGAGTTTCAGGGCGGGGCGATAGATGTCATCAGCGCCGATGAGGTGGCAGACTGGAAGGATAAGATGGCCAAGGTCCTCAAGACATGACTCGTCTGACTCTAAGGAGGGTGGGCAGTGTATCTGCAGTGCTCTGGCCCGACCTGGTGGCCCTGCAGCGTAACCTGTCTCGTTATCTAATTGCCACTGTAGTCAGTCCCATCCTGTATATGGCTGCCTTCGGCTATGGTCTTGGAGGCAATATCCGAATGGATGGGGCGAGCTACCTGGAGTTCGTGATCCCGGGCATCATAGCCATGACTGCCATGAACAGCAGCTTCAATGGTTCAGGGACAAGGCTCA
>JAUCQD010000051.1 GCA_030372945.1 Methanothrix sp.
TGTCATTCGGTCGATCTTCGAGTCAGATGGTGCGAGGATAGAGACATTGGACGCAGACGAGCACGATGAGATCATGGCTGTCGTGCAGGCTCTGGCGCACTTTGCCTACATCGGCATCGGAGCGACGCTGAAGTCTCTTGACTTTGACGTGGAGAGGTCAAGGAGGTTCATGTCTCCGGTCTATGAGATCATGATCGACTTTGTTGGTCGCATCCTGGATCAGAACCCTGAGCTGTATGCCTCCATCCAGAAAAATCCAAAAGCAATGCGTGCGCGACAGACCTTCGTGGCAGAGTGCATGCGGCTGTGCGAGCGCGCTGATGCAGGAGATATGGAGGGATTCAAGAACATCATGCGCGAGGCTGCTGAACACTACGGAGGGACGCATGAGGCTATGGAAAGGTCAGACAGGATCATCAGAGGAAGAATTGAAGAATGATTGCTAGCGATTTATTTGGACTTGCGGCTTCGCAAGTCAAGGTATCTTTGGATCCTCTGCAGCCCCTCGGCAATATTTTCCATGGAGTTGGCGTAAGAGAACCTGAGGTACCCTTCACCATTGCGCCCAAAGTCGATGCCCGGCGTGCAGCCCACATGCGCCTTCTCCAGGATATCGAAGGCCAGACGGTAGGAATCCCACGAGAATGCCCGCGCATTTGCGAATACATAAAAGGCGCCCGTTGGCTCAACAGTGATGCCGAAGCCCAAAGCTTTCAGCCGCTTGATCATGAACTGCCTTCGATGATTGTAAATGCGTTTCATCTCTGCCACGGCAACTGAGGTCTCCTGCAATGCTGCGATGCCTGCCCTTTGCGCGAGCGAGCTGGCACAGATAAAGAAGTTCTGCTGCATCTTCTGAATGGGCCTGATGAACTCTTCCGGTGCTATCAGATAGCCAAGCCGAAGACCTGTCATTGCGTAGAGCTTCGAGAAGCCGTTCAGGACAAAGGCGTGATCTGTGAACTCAAGGATGGAATGCTCCCTGCCCTCATAGACCAGGCCGTGATAGATCTCGTCTGAAACGATGTATGGCTGGAAATTTGCGATGGAGCGCATTGTGCTCTCAGAGAGAAGGTTGCCAGTCGGATTGGAGGGCGAGTTGATGAGAATTGCCTTGGTCCTGTCTGTGATCGTCTCGGCTATTGCCTCAGGCCTGTACTGAAATCCATCAGCTTCGTTTACTGGCACATATGCTGGGACTCCCCCCAGGAACCTGATGAAATTTGGGTAGCAGGCATATCCTGGATCTGAGACTATCACCTCGTCGCCAGCCTCCAGCAGCGCCGCGAAGACCAGCATCATGGCCGGAGATGTTCCGGATGTGACCACCACCTGGTCCGGACTTACGTGGACTTTGTAGGCACTCAGGTAGTGCTCGCAGATCGCCTCGCGCAGGGCCGGATCGCCTAGGCTGTGCGTATAGTGAGTCAGTCCATCATCCAGAGCTTTGCAGTAAGCCTCTTTTACGCAATGAGGGATGTCGAAATCCGGCTCGCCTACCTCAAGATGAACGACATCGATGCCCTGGCTCTCCATCTCACGCGCTCGTTCCAAAACCTCCATGACGATGAAGGGCGCCATCTCTTCTGCTCTTCTGGAAATCATCTTGAAAGTGATGGGCAAATCATCTAGCAGATATTGCCGGCGGCTGACAGAAAACGCTTTTTCTCAATTTCGCATGTCTCTCCAGAGATGAAGCGATCTACCATCTCTTTTGCTATCTCATCCGGATACTGCACAGGTGGATGCTTCATTGTATAGGCTGAGATTGCCAGCAGAGGTCCCGCGATATTCCTGTCTTTGGCAAGCTTGCAGACTCTTATGGCATCAATGGAGCTCCCTCCGCTATTTGGCGAGTCTTCCACAGATAGCCTCAGCTCTAAGTTTATGGGCACATCTCCAAAGATCCTTCCCTCCATTCTTAGGAAGCAGACCTTGTTGTCCTTTTGCCATGGCACATAATCCGAAGGGCCGATGTGGATATCATCATCGCAAAGAGGAGTGTCGAGGATAGACTGTACCGCCTCGGTCTTGGAGATCCTCTTGGACTTGAGCCTCTCGCGACTGAGCATATTCAAGAAATCTGTGTTTCCGCCAATGTTGAGCTGATAGGTCCTGTCCATGACGCAAGCTCTGTCTTTGAAGAGTTGAGTGAGGGCTCTGTGCACGATTGTGGCTCCGATCTGAGATTTTATATCATCGCCCACAATAGGAACTCCCCTCTCCTGGAACTTCCTGGCCCATTCGGGGTTAGAAGCGATGAATACCGGCATGCAATTTACAAATCCCACGCCCGCATCAAGAGCCGCCTGGGCATAGAAGCGCGTGGCCTGTTCCGATCCCACTGGCATGTAATTTACCAGCACGTCGGCTCCTGAATCCTCCAGCTCACGCAAAACGTCGCAGGGCTTGATGTCGGCCACCACAAACCTCTTGTTCTCCGGATAGTTTTCCATATGAAGTGCAACGCCATCCAGAACAGGTCCCATCTTTACCTCGACCCCCTTTTTGGGAACGTCGGGATAGAATACTTTGGTGCAGTTGGGCATTTCAAAGATGGCCTCGCTTACGTCTTTGCCTACCTTCCGAGCATCTATGTCGAAGGCTGCCACAACGTCGATGTCGCCCGCTCTGTAACCGCCTATGTCGTAATGCATCAATCCGATGCAATCTTTTTCGTTAACCTGTTTATAATATTCAATTCCTTGAATTAAAGAGCTTGCGCAGTTTCCCAAACCTGCGATGGCCAGCTTTATTCTTTTCAACCTCTTTTCCCCTCCTGGGTCGAGTTAAGCTAGGAGACCTGAGTTCGGAGTCGGAATTTCGTATAAATGCAGGACGTATATAACGTTATAGGCCATTGGCAAGGACAATTATCCGTAACCCATGATGCCCAACTCATTGCTCAGCCTACTGGTTGTAGCATGGAACTCAGCGTGCCCTTTAGACGCTCCATGAGATTGGCCCTGCCAGCATCGCTATCTTCATACTCTATTCGACAGGTTCTGGGGATATCCGTCAGGTATCTTGAGCCTTGAGGGTAGATCAAAATGGTCTGCTTTCCGATAGTATGAGCTATGCCAAGGCCGTACATGACTGCAGCGTCTGCTCCAGTTAGGTCTGCGATGATTATCGCTGCCCTATTAATTGAGACCCACATCTCGCGGACAGCAGTTTTCCCTTCTCTTATATCCCCAGCCTCCTCAGCAACAAGATTGCAGGCCAAAACAGCCTCTTTGATCGCGTTGTAATTCTTCTCTTTATCCTCATCATGAGGCACGAGGAGCAGGATCGACATGGATGCTAATTCTGGGAGTCCAGTTCCGAATATCGGCCTTGTACGCATGAGGCCTAGCAGCTCCATCAGCCTCATGAACTCCGAGTCGATGTGCTGAGCTGATATCTTTTCCAGAGCCTCTTGGCGCTCTCCTGTGTCCAAATCCAACAGGCTTGCAGGAAACTGGATGACGACAGGGTCTTCGAGGCCAAACTCCCACTGTGCGCTATTGGTCGCTTGCTGGGGCGTCAAAGCGATCTTTGGATTGTAATAATAGCTGGCGAACCTGTTCTCTGTTCTGAATTGTGCCAAAATTGATAGATTCTCTTTGTCGAGGACTGCCACCATGCTATTTGGCAACTGGCTCCTGGCAATACCCTTCTGGAGGTGCCTTTCTTCTACCATGCGGTCCACCACCGCCATGAACTCCCCCATCAGCCCGTCCACTTTGGCCTGAAGCTCAGGCGACATGTTGCCGCTTCTCACTCTGGTCGCGTCGTTAAGCATGATCTCCAAATCCCGATTCTGATGATTTAGGTTTTGCTGTTCTATTGCGGCCAATCCTCACCAAGGCCCCACAGCTCGATCTCCACAGCCGGTCCACCCTCTTCATATGATATCTGTGACTACTCCCTCCGATGAATTGGCAGGAGTAGTCACTCTTCGCAAGATTGATTTATGAAGGATGGCTCAAACCCGAAGAC
>JAUCQD010000052.1 GCA_030372945.1 Methanothrix sp.
GGCTCGGAGATGTGTATAAGAGACAGACATAAACTGTGGCGATTCTCGAACAGTTCCGCAGGCATCAAGCTTTTAATATAAAACGTGCGAATGTATCCTTACTGAAAATCCGGAGAAGCCCCTCATGCTAGACCGAGACGCTATAATAAAAAAGATCCAATCACTTGCAGATACAGATCTTCAGGTGGTGGCAGAATTCCTGCAGTCCCTTGAGACAAAAAAAGCGGCAGGAAAGCATAAGCCTGATGCACTTTCGCAGGTCATAGGCATATGTGATGGTCCTTCTGATCTGGCCGAAAAGCACGACAGCTATGCCTACTGACGAAGTTATCTTCATAGATAGCTGGGCATTTCTAGCCCTAGCAAATAGGAGAGATGCTGATCATCAAAAAGCTGTATGCAGCTATGAAAAGATCAAAGAAGGAGAGTGCTCGATGGTGACCACTGATTATGTTCTCGACGAAGTAATCACATCACTATTCAAGAAAGTCAACTTTGACGGCGCTCAAAGATTCATTGAAGCCCTATTCCTGGATATCAGAGAAGGGATGATCCGACTAGAGAGGATAGATGAAGGTAGATTCAACTATGCATGGCTGCTGCGTAGCATTTATCGAGATAAGCCGGATATTTCTTTCACAGATCTCACCTCATTCGTATTGATGAAAGATGCAGATATTTCCAGAGTCTTCACAAAGGATCGCCACTTTGAGATGGTGAATCTGGGCTTCAAGATATGGCCCGATAATGAATGATCTCAAAGTAAAATTCATGAATGAACTCTCCATGATATCATCACATGAACAGTATCATCCTCCAGCACCACCCGCTCCCCCCTCCTGCCGTCCCCCGTCTCTCCAAATAATCCCCGATCGCGCCGTCGTGCTCTTGAGTGCTCAGCCCCAAGGCCCTCCGCAGCTCTGAGATAGATCCTCCCATTTCTTTAGCAGAATCCTGATGTTGGAATGACCATCGAGGACTCACTCTCCATCTGAAGTGCGATATTTTTAGAAAGGGTAAAATCCCATGACAACCTCAGGATAGAGACATGCCCAACCAGATGCAAGCGGCTGCAGAAAGGATTATCGATATTCTGCACAGAAATGACGTGAAAAGGGCGGCTTTTTTTGGATCCATCGTCAGAGGTGAGATGACTGATGAGAGCGATGTGGATCTGCTGGTTGAGTTTGAGAAGAGAGCGAGCCTCTTGGATCTTGCCGGCTTGAAGATTGAGCTCGAGGATGCTTTGAACAGACGAGTTGACGTACTGACATACAGGTCGCTGCATCCGCTACTGAAGGATAGGATACTTGCAGAGCAGGTGCGAATACTATGAAGAAGGATCCAAAGATCTTCCTGGCTCACATCGTGGAGTCATTAAACCTGGTAGATGAGTATTCTCACAATAAAACCCTGCAGGACTTCATGGGCTCAAGGTCGCTACAGGATATGATCATCCGCAGGATTGAGATCATCGGGGAGGCGGTCAAGCATCTGCCTGAGGAGACGAAAGATGCACATCCTGAGGTTCCGTGGAAGAAGATCGCTGGTATGAGGGACATCTTGATCCATCAGTATTTCGGAGTGGATATCGAGTCCACATGGGATGTTGTGATAAAGGACCTGCCAGAGCTCAAGCCAAAGATTCTGAAGATTCAGAACGAGTTGCTGCGATAGGAAAATGATGACCAGGTTGATATCGAAATATGCATGGACCAGACGGTTTCGCATGCAGATGATATCCTCCCTCGGAATCGCAGATGTCTGTTGCCTGGTGGTTTCCGATACCTGGTTGGCCGCCTCGCCAATTATCTCAATCTCCTTCACAAGCGAGAGTGCCAGCATCCGATCAGTGTCCAGGTTTGCTCGAGTACGGCCTTTAACAAACGCCCTCGCTTTAAGTGCAGCATCAAGCATATGTCGCAGACGAACGAGGTCATCCTTCTGCATACTGAACCTCTGCCTCTCTAAGCACGTCGTCACGGAAATAGCGGCTCAGATCCTCAGCTGTCCGCAGATCAATCTTGCGACCTTCGAGGATGGCCGACAGCTCCCTTTCCATTCGAGCAATGCCCAATAGTCCAGGCAAATGCCAGGTCTCGAAATCCGCCAGCACATCGATATCGCTATCTGGCGAAAAACCCTCATGACCCAAGGTCACCCATGTGGATGAAAATGGATCTTTGCGAGAACCATTTTCATACCAAATCCTCCTGCAATACTGACCCGAAAAGGGCAAGTCGCCTGATATGATGTCTCCGGGAAAAGGATGCAACCTCTGCTCTATCGACGGATATGCGCGCCATTATTCCACTTCCAGCAACTTAAGGCTATCGAGTTTTTCCGATCTCGATTATAGCCATTGTTCAATACCTTGCTTGCCCATTGGATAGAGGTCAACCCAGGAAGATGACATCTTCCCTGCCCTTGAAGTCCGAATCGCCCGTCACAACCTTTGAGCTTTTTAGCTTGGCAGTGGCGTAGACTATTGAGTCCCCGAGCCCCCACTTGAGATCGTGCTTGATCTTGGCAGCACTGACTGCGACCTCCTCGTCCACGTCGATCAGGATGCATCTCTCCTTCATGGCCAGCCTCTTCTCTTCAGCAGTCGTCTCATCATAGTATCTGAGGATCCAGCGGTAGACCTCGGACAGGTTGATTGTGCTGATTACGATCTCTTGGTCATCATCGATATAGCCCCTCACGACCGCGCCTGCATCGCTTCCCATGAAATACTCAATCCAGGCCCAGGAATCAATCAAGACGGTCAATCTCCTCCCTCTGGAACGACTCTAGTCTGGGCAGGCTGCCAAAGTGCGTGCCCTCCATTCTCCTGGCTTTTCTGAGAAGGTATCTTATGACCTCGTCGTAGGATTTGACATCGATCTCCTTCTTTAGCCTGTCGAGCATCTCCTGAACATCATCTTTGACCTGTATTGTGGTAGACATGATATAGCCTCATAATGCTATAAGATTATAATCCTTTTGTAGCCTTGATCCAGCACGTGATGTGGTTGTCGAGCTATTCTCTGGCCATTCCGGGAAGCGAGGAGAGGGAGCTTCCAGACCTGTTTCCAGT
>JAUCQD010000053.1 GCA_030372945.1 Methanothrix sp.
GGGACAGGGCTTTGCAATCAAAGGTAACGAGTCTCATGCTCTTTTTGTAAGCGTCCAGAAGGTCAGATGTGTGGAACCAATGATCATAAGGAAGCTCATGAATGCCAACAAGAGCATCGAAGAGCTGAAAGAAGCAATCAGCGAGCAGAAGGCCAATATAACATATGCTGGCGACATAAAAATAAGTGAATATCTATACAAACTTGAAAACATAAATATATATCAATCTGAGACTGGAATCTGCATTGATGCAGATCTGGCAGATGCTCGCGCCAACGAGGACAGCACATCAGTAGTGGGGCACCTTGTGCTTGTTGTATTCTATGAGGGGCTCTTGGAAACCTGCCAAGGAGAGCTGACCATAAATGCAAACAGCTTTTCAGGTGTCTATAAGATTCTGCTCAGCAAGCCAGAACATAATAATCCTTCATAGTGGCAATTGCGCATCCACGAATCGATTATATAAGGCTGAAAACGCAAAATAGAACTATCTCTGGGCTTTATAATCTAAACGGAACTGTTTTATTGTATTTTGCAGATCGTTCATACCCATAAAAAATCTCGTTCGTTCGGTTCAGTTTTTATATATCGTTCCATGCACTGCACGCCCTATCTGGTTTTGCCCAGAGACATTGGGTTTTAGGGGTCAGACCATGAAAGCTATACAAGAATACATGAAGCATAAACCATGTTTGAGGGGCCAGATTCTCGATCGCGGAGAACTGAAGCGCGTAGCTCAAGCCTGTGGGCTTAGCCCTCAGGAAGCCAGATCAGAATTGAAACGGCTGGGATTTACCCTGACCACGAACCATCACGGATTGAGGATCTGGAAGAAACAGCAAGAAGTAGATGAAGTGATCTCAACGTCTGAATCGTGAGGTTGAGATGAGATGGCGATCACTGAGATCGACTCAAATGGCAAAGTTCTGCTTCCACTGGGATTGAGATACAAGCTGGATCTAAATGAAGGCGATATGTTAGTGGTAGATCAGCTTGGAGATGGAACCATAATTCTCAAAAAGCCAGCGAAGAAAACCCGCACCAAAAGAGGTGAGCGTGCATTACAAATGTGATCGAATTGAGGGATATCCAGAAGACCTACCGCATTGGTGAGATTGAATATCCCGTTTTAAAGGGCATAAACCTGGAGATAGAAGCAGGCGAGTTTATTGCGCTCATGGGCCCGTCGGGCAGCGGCAAGTCTACGCTCATGAACATAGTTGGCTGCCTGGACCGACCTACAGGCGGCCAGTTCCTGCTTCTGGACCAGGACATAAGCCAAACTACAGATGATGAACTGGCTCGCATAAGGCGCGAGGAGCTGGGGTTCATATTTCAGACATTCAACCTCATTGGACGCATTTCTGTCCAGAGGAACGTGGAGGTGCCATTGATGCTATCGGATGTTCCGCACGAGGAGCGCAAAGCTCGTGCCCTAAAGCTCCTCGAAGCTGTAAATGTTGCTCACCGCATGAATTTCAGTCCTCTGAACATCTCTGGAGGAGAGCGTCAGAGGGTGGCAATCGCAAGGGCTCTGGCCAACGATCCCAAGATCATAATCGCTGATGAGCCCACGGGTAACCTGGATCTGAAGAACAGCAATGAGGTCATGAATATTTTGACCCGCCTGAATAAAGATGGCAGGACCATCATCATGGTCACCCACAATCCCGAGATAACCGAGAACTGCAGTCGCGTCATAAGGCTCAGAGATGGACGAATTCTGGAGAACGCATAAATGATCAAATATTTGAAAATTTTCTTATTGCTCCTGCTGATAACGGGCTCAGCAGTCGCTTATGAGTATCACATGCCCGTGAATATCCAATGTACGACCACGCCCGCAGTGCTGATGCCCGGCGACGAGGCCTTGCTGGCCATCGAGATGCAAAACGGAGCTGCATCCTATGGCGTTGGCAAGGATTCCGGCTCGGGGAGCACAGCTCAAAGCTCCCTGCTGTCCACGCCCATCAATAAGACTGTGCTAAAAGGCACACAGTACTTGAAAGTGCTCACAGCAGATTATAACAACCTGGGTATGATCGGCCCCAATGACAAGATTTTGGCGTACTATAAGATAAAGGCCTCAGAGAACATCACCAGCGGGACCTATCTTTTGAACTTCCAGGTACAGGGCGGCTATGACATGATCACCATCAACCGCGAGATTCCCATCAAGGTCGATTCCGCAACCGTGAACATGGCACGTGCTGAATCCTCGGCCACCAAGCAGAGCTTCAACCTTAATGTGGCCAATCCACGTGAGAATACGCTCAACGCCGTGACCATAGTCCCTTCGGCAAAGGGAATCAAATTCTCACCTGACGAATATTATATCGGAACCATGGATCCGGACGAGGTCTTCACCATCAGTTTCAGTCTGGAGGCTGCAGACCGCTCAAAGCAGCTCAAAGGAGACAATAACATCAGCTTTGTTGCTAAGTTCAAGAATGGAGATACCTGGCACCAGTCCGAGCCATATGTCACCAGCTATACTCCGCCGCTGGACAATACGAAGCAGAACAATCTCCTTCAGCCCGCAGTAATCCTGATCTTGGTCATTATGGCTGCTGGGGTGTACTTGTATCGTAAGAACAAGCTTCCATTCAGGCCAAAGAACGGATCTCGATAGAAGGCCGGAGGCTGCAGATGAGATTATCCGATATGCTGGAGTTCATTGCCGTAGGCTTCAAAGCAGACCGATTCAAGACTCTCATGTCCTCTCTGGGAATAATCATCGGCGTCATGGCCATCGTGGTGATGATGTCTGTGGGCGAGGGGCTTTACTCCGGCGTCTCCTCTCAGTTCAGCACCCTTGATCTTGATGTGATTCGTGTGATGCCCGGGAGCGCCCATTTTGGGGGACCGGGCCAGGCCAGCAAAAATCCTGCAGAGCCTGCGAAGTTCACTGACAAGGACACGAAGGTGCTGGAGAACGTCGTGGGTGTAAAAAATGTGGCTCCAGAGACCTCTGCCAGCGTGGTAGTGTCCTTTCGCAATACAAATGCCTCGGCCAGCCTCACTGGCGTAGACCCTGACAAAGAGGCGGACATCAAGGAAAAGGTGGCCCAGGGCAGGTTCCTAACCTCGTCGGACTACAAATCCATCGTCATCGGTGAGGGCGTATCGCAGGAGCTTTTCAGGATGAAGATCACTCCTGGAAACAAGATCCGGTTGTACTACAAGACCAGCAGATACATGGACTTCACAGTTGTGGGTGTGCTGGAAAAAGAACAGTCGTCTGACAGAGGAATGAACAACCAGAACAATATGATGTACATCACCCACAAGGCCATGAAAGAGCTGCTGGGCGACGAAAACTACTATTATGGATCATTCCAGGTAACTGTCGAGGATCCAGAGCAGGTGGACAGCATAATCGAAAAGATCAAGAACGATCTCAAGAGGTACCACAAGGATGAGGCATACGATGCCACAACGGCACGTGACATGCTCTCATCGCTCCTGAGCGTTCTTTCCATGATCAAGTACGCTCTTGCTGGAATCGGGGCGATATCACTTGTTGTGGGAGGAATTGGCATTGCCAATGTCATGATGCTGACTGTTAAGGAACGCATCAAAGAGATAGGTGTCATGAAAGCCCTTGGCGCTACCATGCAAGACATCAGGATGCAGTATCTGCTCGAAGCTGGGGTGCTGGGCGCTGTTAGCAGCATCATCGGAATCGTCATTGGCATAATCGTCTCCTTTGCCATTGGAACGCTTGCTGGGCTGCCTTCAGCCATAACGCCGTCGTCCATTCTTCTGGGCCTGCTATTCGGAGTGCTGACCACAACCATCGCCGGAGTCTATCCGGCAAACAAGGCCGCAAAGCTCGATCCCATAGAGGCGCTGAGGGCGGAGTAGGCAGAAGATCGGGCTATGACGCAGTTCTTCTCTGCAAATTTCCCCTTGCCAGCGAGAAGATCGTGCCTATGACGCACAGGCCCGCGAAGATGCCAAAGGCCACTTTGATGCTGACCATGAGCTCATCAAGCTGCTCGGGCGCGATCTCAACATGCCCCATGATCGCAGAGAACGTGAGCATGGCGATGCCCAGGCTCATCATCTGACCGATGAGCCTCATGGTGCTGACCATTCCTGAGGCCATTCCGTAGTCGCACAGATCCACAGAACTCATGATGGCATTGGTATTGGGCGACGAGAAGAGGGCAAATCCAAGTCCGAGGAAGACCAGGCTGGAGAAGATGGTCTCAAGCGATGTTTCAGGCGTCAAGAAGGCAAATTGCGCCAGGCCCATAACGCATAACCCCATTCCAGCCGAGGCGACAACTCTCGGCTCCACCCTGTCGGACAGCCTCCCCGCGAGCGGAGAGAAGACTGCCTGGACGATGGGCTGGGCGACGAGGACCATCCCGGCGGTCTGCGGGTCGTATCCTTTCATGTACTGCAAGTAGAGGCTCAGAAGGAATCCAACGCCAAATGTTGCGCTGTAGTTGATCAGAGCAGCCAGATTCGAGAACAAGAACACATAGTTATTGCGAAAGACGCTGATCTTAACAATGGGGTTCTCAGTCCTCAATTCCCATCGCAGGAATGCTACCATTATCAGGGCTGCGATCACCAGCAGATATGCTCCGGCCATTTCAGGAATCAGAGAAAGCCCAAAGATGAGCGCAAAGAGCATCATGCCGTAGAGAACTGTGCCTGCAATATCGAAGTGTCCTGAGTCCTCGCACCGCCACTCTTCCTTGAGACTCCTTTGCGCAAGAAGCGCCGCAACCAAGGCATAAATCATAATTGCAGCATAGATGACCCTCCATCCAGAGTGCTGCGTGATGATCCCGCCAAGGAAAGGGCCGATCGATGACCCGAGGTATACGATCGCAACATTGATGCCAAGAACCTGGCCCCGCTCCTTGGCAGGGAATGCTTGGGTGAGAATGGCAATTCCAGTGCCAAAGATCATCGCGCTTCCAAACCCTTCAACCACGCGAGAGGCTATCAGCATTTGGACTGAGGTGGATATGCTACAAAAAAAGGAAGATACGACGATGATCGACAAGCCTGTGACGAATATCTTTTTCCTGCCAAATATATCCGCTATCCGACCAAAAGGAACAACAAATACGGCTGCGGAGAGCAGAAATCCCGTTACCACCCATCCCAGCAGCACCTCGTCTGGCACAGCAAAATCGGCATTGATTGAGGGAAGGGCAACGTTGACTGACGAGCCCAAAAATGGTGTGATAAAAGAGGTCATACAGATGATGACTAGCACGAGTTGTTTATCGTTCATTGCAAGCCAATCCAAATGATAACCCTGCTCATAAAGGCATCTTTTGAAAAAGACGGTCGGACAATAAAGAGAAATAAAATAATAACTAAAACAAATTAAAGGATTCACCAGTACCAGTATCTGTAGTAGTACCTTGGATACCAATAGTACGAGTAATAGTAGCTGTATGGGTAGTAGTAATATGGGTAGTATCTTGGATAATAGTAGTAATACGAATAGTAGTTCGGATAGTAGTAATATGAGTCCCAAGGAGACAGCCAGTCATAATACGTCAGCGATTTGTGTGTAAACTCCCCAGATTCTGAACCTCCATGTCCCGTGGGCTGTGCAGCGCCCACTGCAAATAGCAACCCAAGGGCGAGAAGAGGTAGCATTATCGCAGCCTTAATACTAACACCTCCAACTAAATTAGGGCGATCAAAGTATTAATACCTATTTTTCATGCAGATCTCGTCTTACAGTTGAAGAATCCGCGAATCGAGAAAAAGAATAGCAGCGGACCCGCCGGGATTCGAACCCGGGTCCGAGGCTCCGGAGGCCTCTATTCTATCCAGACTATACTACGAGTCCAAAATCATAGGTACGGGCTGTATCCCATGAGGGATTAGCCCTGATTTCGTCCTACCTGGATTTTAGCTTTCCAGCACGATTTCGATGTTCACGTTCTTCGGGACCTGGATGCGCATGAGTTGGCGCAAAGCGCGCTCGTCTGCATCAAGATCGATCAGTCGCTTATGGACCCTCATCTCCCAGTGATCCCAGGTAGCAGTTCCCTCGCCATCTGGACTCTTCCTGCAAGGGACTACCATCTTCTTCGTGGGCAGTGGAATGGGCCCTGCCATGTGCACGCCAGTTCTCTGGGCAATCCCCTTGACCTGGTTGCAAATGTCGTCCAGCATCAGGGGATTGGTACCAGAGAGTCTAATTCTTGCCTTCTGCATGTTTTAACACCAAAAAGATTTAGCGTGGGACAACGCTCATGCACATGCCGGCTGCGACGGTCGTGCCCATATCTCTGATTGCGAACCTGCCAAGCTGTGGGATCTCCTTTACCGGCTCAATGACCATTGGCTTTGAGGGCGTCACCATGATGATGGCAGCGTCTCCTGCCTTGATGAAGGCCGGGTTCTCCTCCTTGACAGCTCCAGACCTTGGGTCCAGCTTGGCCAGAATCTGAGTCAAGGTGCATGCGATCTGAGCTGTGTGGCAGTGGAACACAGGCGTGTACCCTGCCGAGATGGCGCTGGGATGCTGCAGAACGACGATCTGGGCCTTGAACTCCTTGGCTACGGTCGGCGGCTTTTCTACATGTCCACATACGTCGCCGCGACGAATATCCTTCTTTGAGACGCCACGAACATTCCATCCGATGTTGTCTCCGGGGTATGCTTCAGGAACTTCCTCATGGTGCATCTCGATGGACTTGACCTCGCCAGATACATTGGCTGGCTGGAAGATGATCTTATCATTCTTCTTCATGACGCCGGTCTCCACGCGGCCGACTGGCACAGTGCCTACGCCAGATATGGTGTAGACATCCTGCACAGGTACGCGCAAAGGCAGGTTTGTGGGCTTCTGGGGCACCTTGAGGTTGTTTAACGCATCCAGAAGAGTCGGGCCCTTGTACCACTTCAGGTGCTCACTGGGCTTGGCTAGGTTGTCTCCCATAAGACCCGAGACCGGCACGAAGGGTACCTCTTCGAGCTTGTATCCGACCATCCTCAGGAGCTTGCCCACCTCGTCTTTCACCTCATTGAATCTCTTCTCATCGAAGGGTGGCGTGGTGGCATCTATCTTGTTCATGGCGACGATCAACTGGTTGACGCCCAGAGTTCTCGACAGGAAGACATGCTCTTTGGTCTGAGCCATGACGCCGTCGGGGACTGCTACGACGAGCACAGCGGCATCTGCCTGGCTGGCTCCGGTGATCATGTTCTTGACGAAATCCCTGTGGCCCGGGCAGTCCACTACAGTGAAGTAGTATTTGGCAGTATCGAAGCGATGATGGGCGATGTCTATCGTCACGCCCCTCTCACGCTCTTCCTTCAGGCTGTCCATAACCCAGGCATACTCAAAGGTCGCCTTTCCCTTGGCTGCAGCTTCTTTCTTGTACTCTTCTATGACGTGTGCATCGATAGCACCCG
The DNA here is from genome assembly GCA_030372945.1 of Methanothrix sp. Lineage (GTDB taxonomy): Archaea > Halobacteriota > Methanosarcinia > Methanotrichales > Methanotrichaceae > Methanothrix. Next base: position 7,405 of record JAUCQD010000053.1, read on the forward strand.
TCTCATACATCAATCTGCCTACTGTAGTCGACTTCCCGTGGTCGACATGTCCAATGAATGCTAGATTGAGATGTGGCTTGGTCTCTGCCATAATTTATTTCCTCCAACTTACACTATCCATATTTTTCTGTATTTCTGCTTTGGTGTTTAATCTTTTCGAAGGCTGCAATCTAGACAACCTTCAAGTAATCAGATGGCTTTGGCATCTCTGGCTTCAAGCCCTTCCTGGTCCTGATCTGCCTGACAGTCTCAAGCAGCAGGTTTGGAGGCAGCGGCTCGAATCCTGCGAACTCCGAGGACCAAAGAACACGACCCTCTGTGGCGGACCTTAGGGCATCGGCGAATTTATCCATCCTGGCCACAGGCATTTTGGCATTTATCGTCGTCATGTCGCCCTCCAGCTCAGTGCTCAGAATAAATCCCCTGCGCCCCTGGATCTCAGACATGGCTCCTCCTTGCATATCCTGAGGCACCTGTATATAGACGTTCTGGAAGGGCTCCAGAAGTACTGGGTCTGCCATGAGGATGCCCGCCTGAACCGCCTGCCTCACTGCGGGTATGACCTGAGCGGGGCCGCGGTGTACAGCGTCCTCGTGCAGCTTGACATCGACGAGCTTTGCTTTGACTCCCTGAACCGGCTCCCTTGCGATGGGACCGTTTCTCAGGGCCTCTTCGAAGCCTTCTAAGATGAGCTCCATTGTCTCCTTGAGGTACTGAATGCCTTTGGTCATGTTGAGCAGTATGTTTGTGCCATAGTAGCCAGCGATATTCCTTGCCTCTTCCTTATCCATGCCTTTATCGATGAGGATCTTCCTGCGCTCAAGCTCCTCCATCTTCATGCTGATCTTGCCTTCCTTCAGGGCATCGATCACGCCCTGCTCGAGGGGCTCGAACTCGATGTAGAACCTATTGTGGTGGTTGGGCGATTTTCCTTCTACTGGCCCTGCTCTGCCCGCGATGGATTCACGGTACACCACTATTGGTGGAGATGTCTTCAGCTCCACGCCGCGATCGCGCTGCAGCCGCGTGATGGTCACATCCAAATGCAGCTCACCCATCCCTGCCATAAGGTGCTCGCCAGTCTCCTCGTTGATGGTGACCTGCAAGGTCGGATCTTCCTTGGCAATCTGCCTCAAGACCTCAACGACCTTGGGCAGGTCGCGCGTGTTCTTGGCCTCTACAGCCACGACCATGACGGGCTCTGAGACGTGCTTGATCTGCTCGAAGGGGGTCATGTTCTCTATGGATGACACAGTAGACCCGACGATTGCATCCCTGAGTCCTGTCACAGCAGCGATGTTCCCTGCAGGGATCTCTGCCACCTCAACCCTCTCAGCGCCCATGACAATCCCAGTCTGCTGAATGCGGTTTGTATTGCTGACACCGGATATGTACAGCTCCATGCCGCGCCGCAGTGTTCCTGAAAAGAGCCGACCCGTGGCGACCTCACCTGCGTGCGGGTCGATCTTCACCTTGTTTATCATGAAAGCTACGGGCCCCTTGGGATCGCAGGCTGCCATGGCTTTGCCCACCGGGCTGTTCCAGTCGCCATGCCAGATGACCTTGACTCTCTCCTTCTGGGCTTCGATGGGGCTGGGCAGGAACTTGACGACCATATCGTTGACGGCTCGGAATAGAGGACATTTTTCCGCCAGCTCTTTCATGTTTCCGCTATGGCAATAGTCGAAGACCTCATTAAAGCCAATGCCTGTCTTCTTCTGCATGGGCACGCTGATGGCCCAGTTATAGAGGGCAGAGCCGAAGGCGATGTTTCCCTTATTTGGATCCAGCTTCCAGCCGGCTTTGTACTTCACTGGGTCCATTCCTTCGATGAGCCGATTGACGTTAGCTATGACCTTGAGCAAACGCGTTTGCATGTCCTTCTTCTCGACCTTCAGCTCATTGATCATACGGTCGACTTTATTGACGAACAACACCGGGCGCACACCTTCACGCAGGGCCTGTCTCAGCACAGTCTCAGTCTGAGGCATGGCACCTTCAACTGCGTCTACGACTACAACTGCACCATCCACTGCTCTCATAGCACGGGTGACGTCGCCTCCAAAGTCAACGTGGCCAGGAGTGTCGATCATGTTGATCAAATATTCCTCGCCATCTACCTCGTGAACCATGGACACATTTGCAGCATCGATGGTAATTCCACGCGCCTGCTCCAGGGGATCGAAGTCCATGAAGAGCTGCTTGCCTGCCAGGTCCATGGATATCATTCCTGCACCACCTAGCAGGTTATCAGAAAGGGTTGTCTTACCGTGGTCAATATGCGCCACGATTCCGATGTTCCTGATCTTCTCAGGCTTATCCATCAGAGTCGTCACACGTTCTGCAATCTTCTTCCTCTTGCCCATAATACGCCTCGCGAATTTTAAGATAAAGGTTATAATCCTGACTTTAGGACCCGAGAATCCTCGGACTCAATCTATTTAAGCCTTCGGCCTTCTCAGGGCGTTTTCTATCGCTGTGGATAAAGCTTAAATCGCTAGGAAGACAGCAAAGCAACGGTTTTTACGATGGCGCGCTTGGTAATGAAGTTCGGTGGTGTTTCCGTAGCAGATGGAAACCGGCTCAGGCATGTGGGCGATCTGGTCAAGCATTTCAGCCGCGATAATGAGATAGTCCTCGTCACATCCGCCCTGCAAGGCGTCACAGACGACCTCCTGGCATGTGCAAGGAAGGCCGCAAGAGATGGAAACGTCTCTGACGCGATCGATTTTATCGAGAAGCTGACTGAAAGGCACAATCAGGCCATAGACGATGCTATAAAAGATCCTCAGATCGCCAAAGAGACCAAAGAGACTGTGGCTCGAAGGCTCTCCGAGCTTGAGAAGGCATACATAGGCATCTGCTACATAGGAGAGCTGACTGCGCGCTCATTGGATTACATATCCAGCTACGGCGAACAACTTGCAGCCCCAATATTATCAGGAGTTTTGCGGGATATGGGAATCCCATCTCAGCATTATACAGGCTCTGAGGCAGGAATAATCACAGACAGCAACTACGGAGACACACGACCTTTAGAGAAGACATATGAGCTGATTCCACAAAGGTTGCTGCCGCTAAAAGGCGTTCCAGTCGTCACTGGTTTCATTGCCAAGGATGAGAGGGGCATCATCACAACCCTTGGTCGCGGCGGCTCGGACCTGTCAGCGTCGCTCATAGGAGCTGCCATCGATGCCGATGAGATATGGTTCTGGAAGGAGACCTCTGGAGTCATGACCACAGATCCAAAGATAGTGCCAGAGGCCAAGTCCATCCCCACCATCTCTTACCGCGAGGCAATGGAGCTTTCCTACTTCGGGGCAAAGGTGCTGCATCCCAGAGCAATTGAGCCAGCCATCCGAAAAGGCATACCTGTACGAGTCAAGTGCACATTTGACCCCGAGATACCAGGCACACAGATAGTGCATGACGATGTGCCGAAAGCAGATGTGATAAAGGCTGTCACATTGCACAAGAATGTAGCTCTGCTGAACATATCAGGTGCGGGCATGATTGGAACCATTGGTGTGGCTGCTCGCGCCTTTACCGCATTGGCGAAGGCAGGCATAAACATAGTCATGATCAGTCAGGGTTCCTCAGAGGCCAATATATCCATGGTCATTGAGGAGCGACAGATAGAGAAGGCTGAAGATGCCCTGCGCTCTGAGTTCCCAAGAGACCTCGTCAAGGACATCGCTCATGATCACGATGTCTGTGCTGTGGCCGTTGTTGGAGCGGGAATGGCTGGGACGCCTGGCGTCGCTGCAAGGGTCTTCAAGGCCCTTGGAGCTGCGAAGATCAATGTGGTCATGATCAGCCAGCCATCGGGCCAGCACAATATATCCTTCGTCGTCGCATCCAAGGATGCTGAGAGGGCTGTGAAGGAATTGCATCACGAGTTCGGCCTTGGGAGGTGAGGCATGAGGAAGCTTACTTACAAAGAGTCTGGCGTGGACATTCACCTGGAGAACAGATCCATAGATGCCATGAAAGCAGTTTTGACCAGCAAGCGCAAAGGTTTCGGCGCTCCCATGACTGAGATCGGGCACTATGCTGGCCTGCTGGACATGGGAAGCTTCGCCTTAGCCATGACCACAGACGGGGTCGGATCCAAGGTGCTCATCGCCAATGCCATTGAGAGATGGGATACTATAGGAATTGACTGCATTGCAATGAATGTAAATGATCTTTATGCTATTGGAGCTGAGCCCATTGCCTTCGTCGATTATCTGGCTGTAGAAAAAGTAGATCCTGAGCGCTCAGAGCAGATAGCCATCGGCCTTCGTCGGGGTGCTGAGCTATCAAATATGACCATCGTGGGAGGAGAGACTGCCTCGCTGCCCGAGATCATCAGGGGATTCGACCTGGCAGGCACTGCCATCGGCATAGTGGACAAGGACAAGGTCGTAACTGGAGAGCAAATTCAGGTCGGCGACGCGCTTGTAGGCGTTCCCAGCGATGGGCTTCACAGCAATGGCTATACTCTGGCCAGGCGCATCATCGCCCAGTCAAAGTACACGTACTTCGACCAGATGCCTGGCAGCGACAAGACCATCGGAGAGGAGCTTCTAACGCCCACAAGGATCTATCACGAGATCGTCGAGCTGGTCAAAGAATGCGATGTGCACGGCCTGGCGCACATCACAGGCTCAGGACTTCTCAAGCTTCACAGGATTACGCCCCTTGGCTTCGAGATCACAGACCCACTGGAGCCACAGCCCATCTTCCATCTGCTGCAGGAGCTCGGAGATGTCGATGATGCTGAGATGTACAGGACATTCAACATGGGCATGGGCTTCGTGATAGTGGTGCCCGAAGAGGAGGTCGGGAAGACCTGCCGGATCATGGGGCCGGGATCGAAGGCCATCGGATCTGTAGTAAAAGAAGGGCTGAGGGCTGGCGCCATGACCTTTTAGGCCTGTTTTGCCTCCTTTTCGCCGAACATCTCCTCGAGTTTATCCTTGATCTTCTTGATGGCGTCTACGGCAGGGCAGTTCGCATCTATTGGCGGCACGCCTGCCAGATCGGCCTCCACGAGGCACTTGTCGAATGGTATGGTCCCAAGAACAGATATTCCCATCTGCGCCATCTTCTCGGCAACAGGGCCAGGATTGTCAGCCTTGTTTATGACTGCGAAATACCTGGTAATGCCGATCTCTTTGCCAAGCTGCATAATCCTCTCCACAGTCTCAATAGATCTCATGCCGGGCTCCACCACGGCGATCATGGCATCAACGCCGCGCGCTGTGGCCCTGCCAAGATGCTCTATGCCCGCCTCCATATCTAAGATCACCAGGTCTTTTTCGCGTGTGATGACGTGCCTGATGAGCGCTTTGGCAAAGGCGTTGGCAGGGCACATGCATCCCGAGCCACCTGAGTCGATGGTGCCCATGACCACCAGCTTCACATTATCAGGGCCAGTGCAACCGCACATCTGCACCACATCATCGACTTTGGGGTTCATCTTGAACATGCCCATGGGCATGCCAGCCCGCTCTTGCACAAGGTCTTTATGCTCTGTGACGGGCTTTGGAAGCTGCTTTATTCCAAGAGCGGAGCCCAGATTCATACTGGGATCAACATCGACAGCCAGTACATTATAGCCGTCGCGAGCAAATAGCCTGGCCAGGGTTCCTGCCAAGGTCGTCTTGCCCACGCCGCCTTTTCCTGAGATTGCGATCTTCATTTTTATGGACCTCGTGAGAGTGAACATCGATCTTTTGACATGCATGTTTATATCGATTCTGAATCATATACTTCTCCTCTGATGATCAAGAGCATTAGAAAGCGCGATGGCAAAATAGTGCAGTTCGACAGAGAGAAGATAGCAGCTGCCATCGCCAAGGCCTTCAGAGCTGTGGGCGATGATCCAGGCGCCACACCAGCAATGCTGGCATGCAAAGTGGTCGACGCGGCTGAACAGCAGTTTCAAAAGTCCGTTCCTGGTGTGGAAGATATCCAGGACATTGTGGAGAGGACTCTGATCGAGGAGGGCTATGCAGAGGCTGCCAAGGCATACATCCTCTACCGCCAGAGGCGTGCGGACGTCCGGGAAGCGAAGCGCTATCTGGGCGTGGCTGACGACCTCAAGCTGAGCATCAATGCGGTTGAGGTGCTGAAGAAGAGATATCTGCGCAGGGATGAACGAGGAGAAGTTGTGGAGACTCCAGGGGAGATGTTCGCCCGCGTGGCAGACCATATCTCCCGGGCAGAAGGCAGATACGGCTGCGATGTAGAAGGCTATCGCCTCAAATTTCTGAGAATGATGAGGGATTTGGACTTCCTGCCAAACTCGCCCACGCTGATGAACGCAGGCCTAGATCTGGGCCAGCTATCTGCATGTTTCGTTCTTCCTGTTGAGGATTCACTGACAGGCATCTTTGATTCTCTAAAGCATATGGCACTCATTCATCAGAGCGGGGGAGGGACAGGCTTCTCCTTCTCGTGGCTGCGGCCGAAAGGAGATGTGGTCCGGGCTACGGGCGGCGTGGCCTCGGGCCCAGTCTCCTTCATGCGAATCTTCGACACTGCCACGGATGTCATCAAGCAAGGTGGCCGCAGACGGGGTGCGAACATGGGGGTTTTGCGCGTCGATCACCCGGATATACTGGAGTTCATCGAGGCCAAGGATAGGCCAGGCATCCTGGAGAACTTCAACATATCTGTAGCAGCCACAGATACGTTCATGGATAAAGTGCGCTCCGGAGGCGAGATAGAGCTCGTCAATCCTCGTTCAGGAGAGGTCACGGGCAGCCTTGAGGCTGCAGAGCTGATGAATCTCATCGCCACCTCCGCCTGGAGAGGAGGAGATCCCGGCATGATCTTCATAGACCGCATCAATGCGGCACATCCCTTTCCTGCTAAAATCGAGGCCACAAATCCATGTGGCGAGCAGCCACTGCTGCCCTACGAGTCATGCAACCTGGGTTCCATCAACTTGTCAAGGCTTGTGGAGAAGGGAGAGCTGAACTGGGACAGGCTTAGAGATCTGGTCTCTTTGGCAGTGCGATTCCTGGACGATGTCATCGACATGAACCGCTATCCTCTGAGGCAGATCCAGATCGCAACAATGCAGAGCCGAAAGATAGGCCTTGGAGTTATGGGCTTTGCTGAGATGCTCATCAAGATGAACGTCTCCTACTCTTCCCCAGATGCCGTCAGGCTGGCAGAGGAGATCATGAGCTTCATCTCTGCTGAAGGTAGAGCTGAGTCTGCCAGGCTCGGCCAGGCGCGCGGCTCCTTTCCGCTCTTTGAGCAGAGCAAGCTCAAGAGATGGGATGCGATGAGGAACTCCACTGTCACCACCATAGCGCCAACGGGCACCATCAGCATCATCGCGGGTACGAGCAGCGGCATTGAGCCGCTTTTTGCTCTCGCATTCGTGCGGCATGTCCTGGAGGGCGCAAGGCTGCTAGAGGTCTCGCCGCTCTTTGAGAAGGAGGCGCATGCACGAGGATTTTATTCGCCTGAGCTGAGAGCAGAAATTGCCAGAAGGGGCTCTGTTCAGAATATCGCACACGTGCCACAGGACATCAAGGACACTTTCGTCACAGCCCTAGATGTCCCTGCGCAGCAGCATGTGAGGGTTCAAGCAGCCTTCCAAAAATATACAGACAATGCGGTCTCCAAGACTGTGAACCTGCCATCTGAAGCGACCGTGAGCGACGTCTTGGATGTTTATAACCTGGCATACGATCTGGGCTGCAAGGGAGTTACTGTCTTTCGCTATGGCAGCCGCAGCCAGGTGCTGTATCTCGAGAATTTGGAGACCCTGCCAGGATGCAAGTACTGCGGCTAGTGGTTGGCTCGGATCAGGATTCAGAGGACCGATCCAGAGGACTGCTCTGTAGATCCTCAAGGGCGGATCTCAATTCTTCGATCTTAACGGGCTTGGAGATGTAGCCGTCCATGCCTGCATTCAGGCATCTTTCTCTGTCGCCTTCAAGGGCATATGCCGTCATTGCAAGAATCGCGGGCCTCCTCTTCAGGTTCATCTCATTGATGAATTTTGCAGCCTTCAGTCCATCCATCTCCGGCATCTGCACGTCCATTAAGATCACGTCGTAATCCTTGTGCTTCAGTGATTGCAGAACCTCCAGGCCGTTGGCAGCCACGTCAGCACTGTAGCCGAGCTTCTTTAGCATTATCAGCGCAACCTTCCTGTTGACAGGATTGTCCTCAGCCAGCAGAATTTTCATATCCTTGTGATCCGCCTTGGAGCTGGTGACCTTTTTCCAGCGACCACTACGAGAAAGTGCCTCGAGCAATGCTGCACGCAGCCCCGAGAGCTTGACGGACTTTCCCAAGGCGCCTCTGCTCGCATCATTCTGCTCCGAGGTTGAAAGCAAGATCACAGGAAGCTTTTCCTGCATTTCCGCCCTCAGTTTTTCAGATCCTGGCATCTGAACATCCAGAACAGCCACGTCGAAGCGGTTCCCTGCAATCTCCCTAGCCTCTCTGGCTGAGACCACAGGATATATCTGCATCCCCCATTCATGGGCATGGTCTCTTAGGCTCTTGAGGGAGGCATCGTCGTTTATCACCACCAGCATCTTCTTTCCGACAAGCCTGCGGTCTTGCTCTTTTTCTGGAATGGCCTCTGATTTTATTGTGAAGTGAAATTCGGAGCCCTTCCCAAGATCGCTCTTTGCCCAGATCTCGCCGCCCATGAGCTCTACGAGCTTGCGGCTTATGGCCAGGCCAAGGCCCGTGCCACCATATTTCCTGCAAGTTGATGTATCCAGCTGACTGAATGACTGAAATAGCTTGCCGATGTTCTCCTGGGAGATTCCAATTCCGGTATCCTTAACTATGAAATGAATCTTGCCTGGCTCGTCTCCCGGACGCGCAGCGATTGTCACACGACCATGGTCAGTGAACTTAACTGCGTTGCTCAGCAGGTTGGTCAGAATCTGATGCAGCCGAACAGAATCCGCATGAATTGTTTGTGGCAGATCTTCATCCATCACATAGCTCAGATCCAATCCCTTCTCGGCAGCCTCTGCCGCTACCATATCCAGCGAGGTCTCTATGCACTTCCTAAGATCGATGATTTGAAGCTCCAGCTCCATCTTCCCTTCTTCAATCTTCGAGAAGTCCAGGATATCGTTGATTATGGATAGCAATGCTTCTCCACTGGTGTGGATGGTCTCCACATAATCGCGTTGTTCCGGTGTGAGTTTCGTCTCAAGCAAAAGCCCTGTAAGGCCTATCACTGCGTTCATGGGAGTGCGTATCTCGTGACTCATGTTGGCCAAGAACTCACTCTTCGCCCTGGATGCGGCATCGGCCGCCTGTTGAGCTCTACGAAGCTCTTTTTCAGTCTTCTTATGCTTGGCCATCTCCTCGTGAAGCGCCTCGTTGGCCTTCATTAGCCAGGAAGTCCTCTCATGCACCCTCCTCTCCAGTTCCTCATAGGTCCTTTTCAGGGCTTCCTCTGCGCGTCTGCGCATCATTGCCTCGCCGATCGACCCGGCTGCTGCCTGTAGAATTGCAACTTCATTCTCCATCCACCGGCGGTCATTGTGGCAGTCGTTAAAACCTATGATTGCCGAGAACTTACCGTCGATGAATATCGGCGCAATTAAAAAGGACTTGACCTTCAGCCGTTCTAGAAACTCACGCCCTGGCGAGGATATCTTCGAAACCGACCCTTGGATGGTGCTGCCAGAGGCTAAAATCTCATGCCAACCCGGAGGAAGGGCATTACTTGAGATCTCTCTGGGCAAAGCGTCGTCGACGTCAGCCTTCACATCCTCGGCGCACCACTCCAGCAGCAGGCTTTGCAGGTGCTCATCGCCCTCCATTTCACGATCTTCCATGATGAATACGCGGTCTATATCCGCAGCCCTTCCTAGAATCTCAAGGGCTTTTTTTATGGCATTTGGATCGGAGGATAGGAGCTGATTTGTCGCCTGGGCAACGCCTTGCAGCAAGCGATCGCGCCTATGCAGCTCCTCATCAGTCCTGCGCCGCAAGATGAGCTTCCACATTCCGCTCATGAGCAAAGTGAGTTGGCGCACATCAGCATCGTTGTACTCTTCATCCTTATTGCCAACCCCTGCCACAATTACAATCTTGCCCTTGTCCATAATTGGAACATTCATGTGCCGAAGAATCCTGACATGGCCCGATGGAACGCCTCTTTTCTGGTGGCAAGATGAATAGTCATTGGTTATTACCGCTCTCCTCTGTCGCAGAGCTTCACCCCAAAGGCCCGTCTCGTCTAGAGTATAAACAATCTTCTTATGATCTATATCGCACTCCTGCATAGCTCTCTTGGACCATGAGTGCATTACGAGTGTCTTCTCTTCTTCGTCCACAAAGGCCAAGTATCCCAGTTTAGAATTGGTGAGCTTCACTCCGGCCTCCAGTGCGAAGTCGGTTATCTCTTGCATAGAGGCCTCGTCCATCTGGTTGAGCTTCACAAGGGCCTCCAGCCGGGCGTCATCCAATAGAAGGGCCTCTTCAGCCTGCTTGCGGTTTGTTATATCGTAGAAGTTGACCAGGAAGTAGCTTGGAGTCCCGAAATCATCTCTTACAAGGGCACAGATCATCTCTGCGATGTAAGTTCTGCCGTCATTTCTTCGCAATGTTAGCTCTCCCTGCCACCGGTCTTGGGAGAAGAGTGCAGGTATGACCTCGTCTTTGATCTTGTTTTTGCCCTCATCATTGGTAAAATCAAATACCGATCTTCCAATTACCTCAGATGCATCCTTAAACCCTCCGCTCTTCAGGAGGCTGGGGTTGACATACTCGATGCTTCCATCCAGGTCGGTTAGCACAACTGCTGTGGGCGCTGTCTCCACGACCTTTCTCATCTTTTTTGTCTCTGTATCAGCTTCTTTGCGCTCTGTCATGTCTTTCACACGCCCTGCAAGACCAACCCCATCTCCCGATTCACAGCGCCATGCATGCTGTAACTTCGAAGGGCTCCTTTGCAGAGAACCAGATACAATTCAGATTGCAATTCAGATCGCGATCCTGTAAAAATATGCAGTTCTGCGACTGTAAGATCAATTGGAGAGGACACCGCCTTTGAGCCCATCTGCTGCAAATCTTCAATATGCTGCGGCATATGTTTGATCTTAATTTCAAAGTCTTCCACCATAAGTCTTCCATCGCTCAAAGCAGATCACTTATTTTGGAGGATGTAGTGCCAATCCTCGCCAATCCAGTGTAGGTGCAGCCAGTACCTAATTATATACTTTTGCCCACTGCCCATGTTTAATAGAAGATCAGGCAGAAGGCGTCTCCTTTTTTTGGGAGAGGGGATGAATGCCGTACACTTTACAAGTTCACGATGATATCGTTGGCTCTCGCGAGGCCCTGGGAAAGGTTCAAGACTGCATCCAGGAGTCGCGCCAGGGCGTCGGCTGCACCTTCAAAGTGAACTTTGAGATGATCGATGATTCCATAGAAGATAACTGCGGGAGATGTGGTATGTCCCAAAAAAGGTCGGCCGAAAGCCCATGTTCAGCACATAAGATCTTTCATTTTCACGTGATTAAATAGCGGGGAGTAGATTTGAACTACTGATCTACGGGTTATGAGCCCGTCGGGATATCCTGACTACCCTACCCCGCTTCACTTTGGGATATACTCAA
>JAUCQD010000054.1 GCA_030372945.1 Methanothrix sp.
ATGGCTCCAGGAGCGACCAGAAGAACCCCAGGGCAGAGCTTTTGTAGCGCAGCTTGAAATCGCTCCATGCCAGTCGAATTATCAGATCTCTGTAGCTCCACAGCTCATGAAAATGACTTGAGGTCAGCAATCAAATGCTCCTATCCTTATGGTTAGTTGTGCGGGATTAAACTGTGAATCTCATCCAGGAACACAGAGATGTCGAACTCCTTGGCGCGCTTTATGCAGGCATCTTTGTATCTCTCTGGATCTTTGGCAATCTCCTCTAAAGCCCTCACGATCTCATCTCGATCTGCATTTACAAGCAGTCCAGTTTTTCCGTGCACCACAGTCTCCCTGAAGCCGCCCTCGTTCACGGCCACAACAGGCTTGCCGCTGGCCATCGCCTCCAGGGGCGTCAGCCCGAAATCCTCATCCAGCGCAGTGCATATTAAACCTTTGCATCTTGCATAAAGGTCTATCAGTTCTTCCTCAGAGACCGCGCCGCGCATCTCGACGTTGTCTGGAATATCTCGCTCCAGATTTTCATAATATTTTGAAGCGTGATCCCCCTCTGCGTATCCGCCCACCATCACCAGCCTCTCTTCTGGCAGCCTCCTGAAAACCTCGAACTGAAGATCTATCCTCTTCTCTGGGTATATCCTGTTCACTGATAGCCAGAAGTCGCCATACTCCTCGAACCTGAACCTGGCGAAGTCCACTGGCGGATAAATCACTTCCGATGATCTGTTGTGATACTTCTTTATGCGCTGCTTCACTGTCTCGCTGATCGCAACTACCCTGTCCAAGCTTCGTGTCGAGCGCTGATCAAACCAGCTGTGTGCTCCTATCCACAAAGCTGCCAGAAGTTTTAAGATTGCATTGGGTTGCCTGGAAATCATGGACCCTCTCAGATCGTAGAAAGCCCTCACAGGTGTGTAGCAGTACCACAGATTTGGATGATGCCTCCAGGCTGCATAATGCGACCAGTTTCCCGAGAAGATGAAAAAATCGTAATCTTTCGAGACATCGCAGGCAGCAAATAAAAGTGAGGCAGAGATCTGTTTAAAGGGCGGGACCTTCACTGTCCTCCCAAGGCTCCTTATCCTGACATCACCGTAGCCCAGCCGCTTTACTGCTTCCAGGCTTACATCCGTTGTTATGATATCTGCTTTGAGGTCGCGGGCGAGCATCAACGCAACCCTCTCTCCCCCTCCAATGGCCCCAATGTAATCCAGGAAGATCGCAGTCCTCAATTGGATCCCTTGCGCTCCTTCTCATCCAGGTAATGATCGAGCTGATCTCTTATGATGTCCTGCACCGTATGCTCTCTCTTGAAGCCGAGCTCTTCGATCTTCTTCGTGTCCGAAAGGAGCAAGGGAACCTCAGCAGGCCTGAACCTCTCCGGATCGAAGATGATCTTCAGCCTCTTTTCACCAGTATGCGCGATCACGCCCCCGTCCTCTGCCCCGAACTCCAGCTCGCCTCTGAGCATCAGGCCGTCGAGCTTTGTCTTCTCAAAATCCAGGCCGAAGATCGGCGTCCGATCTGGCTCATTGGGATCATCAACCACTTTTTCGCCCTTGAAGGTCTCGATCTTGCTGATCGGATATCCTGCCTCCTCAAGGCTCATCAGCAGGTAGCTCATCACTGAATTCGTCCTCATCGAGCCCTGATTGTAAACATCGCCCCGCTTGCCCTTCTCCGCCAGGAGCAAATAGCCCTCGATTATATCATCCACATGGCTCCAGTCCCTGAAGGCGTTTACGTTTCCAATGGTGATGGCATCCGCCTCCCCGAACTTCAGCTTCATGACCTGGCTGGTGGCGACAGATGTGACGAACATATTGCCCTGCCAGCCCCTTCGTGGTTGAATGCCCTGGATACCACCGTTGGTATCCCATAGGAGTACCAGTAATTTCTCATCAGATAGTCGCCGTACACCTTGCTCACAGCATATGGCGACATGGGCCTGAGGGGATTTGTCTCAGAGATTGGCACTTCGGGAATGCGCTCAGGCATAGGGAAGACTGTTCCATACCTTTCCACTGCTCTCTTGTATTGCTCTTCAGAGGAGAGCACCAGGCCAAACTCCTCGCTGCTCCCCGCGAAAACCACCACAGGGTCTAAATCCTTGATCCTGATGGCCTCTAAAAGATTTGAAGTGCCCCAGCAGTTGCTGACCATTGTCTCATTGGGATCTACAAATGACCTCGGAACGAATGATTGAGCTGCCAAATGGAATATGATATCAGGTTCACTGGCGGTGATGGCGCTTCCAATGCTGGATATGCTCTCCAGGTCGCCCTCAATGAGTCGAACCTCTCTTCCAAGTCCCAGACGCATTAGATTATGCGGAGCTTTGCCATCCGCCCTGCGGCGCAACAGTCCGAAGACATTAGCACCCCGATCAACCAGCACTCTGGCCATCCGCGAGCCCACAAACCCGCTTATTCCTGTTATTAATACATTTTTGTCTTTGAAATCCAAAGAAACCACCACGACGTTATCTTGAGAGGATTCCTATTTACATGCACGTTTAGCTTAGGTTCATATTTTTGATTATTATTTCTACCTATTTAGCTCAAAATTTGCTCAAATTGCCTTGATTTCACCCTGATTTCACTCTTTTTCTCGTCATTTTTGGATAGCCTCCGCTAGGTTCAAATTACGCCAGCTTTTTTCAGCGTGCATAACTGATACAGGTTATAAGCGAATGCAGTAACGACCATCTTTACGTGGACTCTTTGGAC
>JAUCQD010000055.1 GCA_030372945.1 Methanothrix sp.
GGAAAAGACATATTTTCAGGTTCACTTGAACAATCAGGATTTTGCAATCAATGAATCATCATGCAACTGGCGGGCAACTCTTTCTCTTACCATGGCCTCAAGTCGATCGACAATTTCATCATTTCGAATTTTGTGATCTGGCTTGCCATCGACATAGACAAGGTTATTGGGTGAGGCGCTCTGGCTGGCCTCCAGCAACCTTCGGCCTATCTCTTCCATGGCCCACGGGTTATTCTCCTCGAAGAACTTGCGCATCTCCTCGTCCAGGACGAAGGTCTTCGCGATGTCATCGAAGATCCAGTCGTCGACCTCGCGAGTCGTCGATTCCCAGCCATAGACGCGGCCAACGCGCTTGGAGATGTCGCTGGCGCCCTTGTACCCGTGCCGTTTCATTCCCTCTATCCATTTGGGATTGAGCAGCTTTGTGCGGACGATCCTCCTGACCTCGTCTGCAAGGGTGCGAACATCTGCTCTCTCCTGGTCTCTCGTATCCCCATAGTAAGATGAGACCTCGTGTCCTGAAAGTTCTCGCGCTGCATTGGTAAGGCCGCCATGAGTGCCGAAGTAGCAGCAGCATCCCAGCAGGTCATATTCATCGGTCACAGTCTTGTTGAAGGTCAGGTCAACGCTTTTTAGCTGCTGCACAAGGGCCTGATGTGATTCTTGGCCAAATACGCCCTTTCCGTAGGCATAGCTGTTCCACTGAATGAACACATCAGTGAGGTCTTTATCCTCCTTCCAGGCCGAGGCATAAACTGCCAAATTCACACCATTGCCGTAGGTGCCAGGCCGGCTGGCGAATATGCGCGGAATGTCTGAGGAATGCTTGCGCAAGAAGTTCATCTCCAGGGGCTCGTCGAGTGCTGCAACCTCACGGATGGCCTGGTCCAGCAGCTCGATGCAGCCATAGAAGCAATCCCTCGTAATTCCGCTGGCACGCACCGTCAGATCGATCCTGGGGCGGCCCAACTCCTCAAGCTTCATGACCCTGTAGCCAGTCACACGTCCGCCTCTCCAGACAGGCTCGACTCCTATTAGAAAAAGCATCTGAGCTAGCTGCTCCCCATCAGCCCACATGATATCGCTGGCCATCCAGTACATGGCGACGTTTTCTGGCAGCCTCCCATGCTCTTCTTCATATTTTTTGATCAACAGATGAGCCAGCTTTCTGCCCACTCTCCAGGCAGCCTTTGTAGGCACGCTCGCCGGATCGAGCGAATAGAAATTTCTGCCAGTTGGAAGCACATCGGGCTTTCCACGCGTGATCAAGCCAGAAGGTCCGGGCAGGATGAATCCTCCATCAAATCCATGCAACAGGCTCTTCATCTCGTCAGATGCCTCAATTCTGCTGCACAGATCGAGCACCTTCTCTCTGAAGGTGTTGGGCGCCTTCTCTTCTTGCCGCCCCTTCAGACGCCCTCCAAGGATGCGGGCCTCAGGCTCAGGTTCGCCTGCCATGTAGGCGCGAATGAACTCCTTGGCAAGTGGGTCGATCTCATGGTCAGAGATGGGACCGTCCACCATAGCTGATAGAAATTTCCTGGTCTCAGAGTCGAAGCGCAGGATGGAATTGATCAGGTCCACGCGTTTCTCATTCTGCGGGACCTGTCCGAAGATGTGCATTCCATCGGGGATCTGGGTGTTGTAAATCTCAGAGACCTTCTCATGCGCATTC
>JAUCQD010000056.1 GCA_030372945.1 Methanothrix sp.
GGGCTGGGGAGGCTCTTGAATCATGAGATAGGCCATGAGCAGGACGAGTATCAGAAAATAGGCCATGCTCAGAACGACCAAAGGGATGCCCGCTGATGCTACGATCCTCCAAAACCTCCTAGGACGGCTCAGTCTGTCAAGCAGCTTCAGCCCCCTGGTGGTGCGCAAGAATACCGCAAGAGGGACAGGGCCCCAGACGGTGACCCCTCGCTTCTTCCATCTCTCGCTCTCCCTGAGGGGCAGCAGTAGTATGGAATAAAGACCCAACAGTGCTGCCGCTATCAGCATCCAGTCAACAAAATCGAGCTGCAGCTGCAAATCCAATTTTATCCTCGACTGTTTATCTGAGATATCATGTATATAAGCTCATGTGAGCGCTGCTCACCCAAGGGGATCGAGCGGCAGAGAAGTTTTACAAAACACCTTGATCCCTGAGCTCCTCCTTGGCCAGCTCCTGATGTTTCTTCTCCAGGAAGCTATAGACGTTACCATGTGGTGCTCCATCAAGCAGCATCTCGATCGCAGTGCGTGCAACTCTGATCTGCTCTGGGTAGCCCAAAAGTGCCACAGTCTTGCCGTATACTGATACTTTGGAGCCAGAGAGTTGCTCCATGATCTCGCGCGACCTTCCATCTCTGCCTATGATGCGACCCTTGATGCGTGCCATATCGCTCTTCGTCCCCACCATCTTGGAGAGATCGAGCACATCGAGCATAAGCATATCATCATCAAGAATCGAGAGCGCCCTTTCAGGCGAGAAGCCCCTGCCTATGGCTTTTACCAAATCCATGACCCTCAATGCTTGCAGCGGGTCCTCTGCTGATGCGACTCGGACTGTGCCAGTCTCGCTGTCTATCTCAAGGGTGGTCTTTGTCTTCTCCTCGATGAGGCGCTTCATGGACCCTCCGGGACCCACCAGCACACCAACTCTCTCCTCAGGAATCTTGATATCCATTTGATCAGCCTCCTTTTTGTCGATCTGCTTCTTCTTCATCGTTTCGGAGCCTTGCCCAGATCTCTTCCATAGATCCAAAAGCATACTTTCTCTTAAAGAAACGGGCCACATTGGCTATATCGCGCTCTAGGAACTTTTGGGCCATGGGATGGTCAAGGGTTACCGATTGACCCATATCTATTATGACCGGCTCCCCGTCATCATAGAGTATATTGAACTCGCTTAGATCGGCGTGAACCAGACCTGCTCGATTGTAGAGCATGGAGATGTACACAACAAGCTTGTCGAAGACCCGTTTCGCCTCTTCAATATCCAGCTCAACATCCCTCAACTGAGGCGCAACATTATCTCCCTTCCCCACGAGCTCCATCACAAGGATGTTCCCTCGCATAGCTACAGGATGCGGCACACGCACGCCAGCCTCCTCGGCCCGCGTCAAATTTCTAAATTCCTTCTTCGTCCAAGCCGAGACTATGGCCCTCTTTGTGCCCTTTACGCTGCTAAATCTTGGATCGCCGTGCAGATAATCCTGCATTGCTTTGAAGTTGCTTGTGGAGATCCGATAGATCTTTAAAACAAGCTCTCTTTCGCCCACGACGGCTTTGAAGATGTTCGCCTCTTTTCCGGTGCAGATGGACCCGCCCAGAGCGTCTATTACGCCCTTTCTGGCAAGGCTGTAAAGGTCCATGAGGGTACGCTTATCGAAGACTGCCTCTTGGACGTTTAAGTCATCTGAATCCTTTATCCTCGTGCGAAGAACGTCGATTCTGGTATCGAAATCCTCAGCTTTAGAGCGCTTACTCATGAAGTGCCTTTCAAGAATCCCTTGCGTTGAAGCCAGTCCACCTGTGGGCCGGTGTATCTCCAGACCACATCTGCCTTCTCATTCTGGAATTCCCATGGTATGATGATTACTACGTCGCCCTCTCTTATCCATATCCTCTTCTTCATCTTGCCAGGTATGCGAGCCATCCTTGTTATGCCGTCGATCCCCCTGACCTTTATGCGGTTGGACCCAAGCAAGCTTTCAACATGACCAAAGATCTCTCTATCCTGTTTGCGGGGGAGGCGGACCCTGGTTATTACTGCCCCTTCCTCCTCATTCACACGATTTCTGTTATACAGCGTATCACCTCAAATAATAATGAACCATAGATTTATGGGAATCAAAATTAAAAAACCACTCTTCAATAGTTAAAGCTTGTGTCGAACGAAGTGATTATGGGCCCGACGCGATTCGAACGCGTGATCCCCGCCGTGTGAAGGCGATGTCATAACCAGCTAGACCACGGGCCCTCGGATTATGGGAAGAAGGCCTCTGCTATTAGTATCTTACCCTAGTATTCTGGCTTTTTTGTGTCTTTTCCTCGGGGAGGCAGAATTATTTAAATACTAATTCGCGAAGTTAATAAAATGGATGAGTTTGAGCATTTCAAGACTTGTTTATGCCTTGTATGAGCGTCGTTTAAAGGACCAGATCCTTCAGGGAGAGGCTGTGAGGCATGTGGCAATAATTCAGGATGGGAACCGCAGATATGCCCTGCAAAAAGGCCTCTCCAAGGTCGTTGGGCATAGCCTTGGTGCCAAGACCTCTGAGATGGTATCTGACTGGTGTCTGGAGCTGGGAATCAAGCACCTCACGCTCTATGCGTTCTCCACAGAGAACTTCAAGAGAGATGAAGAGGAGAAACGCTATCTTTTTGATCTTATCAAGAACAAGTTCACAGAGCTGAACCGTTCCAAGAAGATCCACGACAACAAAGTTCGTGTGCGGGCCATCGGCAGACTTGAGATGCTTCCCAGGGATCTGCAAGAAGAGATACGCCGCACAGAGAATTCAACGCGAAGCTACGATAATTTGTACCTCAATGTTGCCCTTGCATACGGCGGACAGCGTGAGCTGATCGATGCAGCCAGGGCGCTCGCACAGGAGGTCAGGGCGGGGATCATTCGGGCGGAGGATGTGTGCGAAGAGCTGATAGCTCGCCACCTATATCCCCAGGATGGTATCTCTGTGCCAAAAGTGGACCTGATCATCAGAACAGGTGGGGATCTTCGTACCTCCAACTTCCTGCCCTGGCAGGCGAATGGAAATGAGTGCGCAGCATACTTTTGTGCGCCCTACTGGCCAGAGTTTCGCAAGATCGATTTCTTGCGCGCCATCAGGATCGCCCAGGCCAGGAGATCAGGCCAACAGGCTTAATAACCTGAAGCATGCCATGACGGATGTTTTGTCCCGATGGGGTAGTGGACATCCCGGAGGCCTGCGGAGCACCTTTGCGCGGACAGCCTTCAACCCGGGTTCGAATCCCGGTCGGGACGCTGATTTATCTCTTTTGAATTTCTTTGATAGCTTTTTGCGCATTCCACAAGCCTTCTGGTGTAGGAATGCTCTGGATGGCTGAGGACCTCATTTGTAGCCCCCATCTCCACGATTTGGCCTTTGAGCATAACAGCTATTCGATCGCTGACCTTCCTTGCTAGGGCTATGTCGTGTGTGACGAAGAGCATGGCCAGACCCATCTTCTCCTGCAGGTCCATCAAGAGCTTCAGGATCTTTGCCTGAACGCTCGGGTCGAGGGCTGATGTTGGCTCATCGGCAATCAAAAGCTTGGGGCCGAGGGCAAGAGCTCTGGCAATGGCTACGCGTTGAACCTCGCCGCCGCTGAGCTGATGAGGATACCTCTCTAAAAAATCATCGCTGAACGGCAGCTCAACGCAATCGAGGACCTCTTTTGCCCGGACGAGCCGCTCTTCCCGGTCCCCTTTTTTTTGCACATTGAGTGGCTCTAAAACAGCATCAAGAACATTCATGCGGTGGCTGACGGATTCCTTTGGGTTCTGAAAGATCATCTGCACCCGACTGTAAAATGCTGCATCTCTTTTGCTAACCTCTTGACCTTCCAGGATGATCTCTCCCTGGTCCTGATCATAGAGGCCCATGATCACTTTGGACAGCGTGGATTTTCCCGAACCGCTCTCTCCCACCAGGGCTGTAGTCTCTCCTTCGTAAAGTGTCAGATTTATATCGCAAAGAGCAAAGCAAGAATCAAAGGACTTGTGAAGGTGTCTGATCTCGAGGAGGGGCACTATGCCCCCACGGTGGCAGGCAATGAGCCGCCCTTTGATTTTCCTCAATGGCGGCATTTTTATGCTACAGATCTCAATTCGTTGTGTGCAGCGCCCATGGAATGGACAGCCCCCCAAGCCATGATCCATTCTTCCTGGTATTCCCTGAAGATCCTTGGTCATGGTCATACCAGGATATGAACGTATCAGGCCGCGAGTGTAAGGATGCCGTGGGTCGCTCAACAGCTCATCTGTTCTGCCCAATTCCACGACCCTCCCAGCGTAAAGGACTGCCATCTGCTCTGTGAGCCCTGCCGCCAGGGACAGGTCGTGTGTTATCACCAGCGAAATCCTGCCGGCGATGGCAGACCTGAATAGCTTCAAGATGTCCGCCTTGGTCAGTGCATCAAGAGAGGCAGTGGGCTCATCCAGTATCAGCACATCAGGATCATTGGCCAGAGCCATGGAGATGAGCACCCTCTGCCGTTCTCCTCCACTTAGCTGGTGGGGATAAGCCCGGGCTTTGTCTCCATTCAATCCAACAGACAAAAGAAGCCTCTTTGCTCTCAACTCCACTTCCGTTGCAGTGACGTTATTATGAATGTGGATGGCCTCTGCTATCTGATCCTGAATCCTTTGTACTGGATCCAGGGCATCTTCCACATTCTGAAAGACCATGGCGATCTCCCGGCCTCGCATGCGCCTGAGGTCCTCCTCTGAGGTTTTCAGAAGATCCTTTCCCTTAAAGCGAACCTCTCCTGAGACTTTTCCTGTGACCAAGCCCATGATACAAAGTCCCAGGGTGGTCTTCCCCGCACCAGACTCGCCCACGACGGAAAGAGAGTCACCAGCATCGAGGTTGAGGTCTATTCCCCTCAAGACCTCGGCCTGTCCGAAGGCTACCTTGAGATCCTTGATCTGCAGCATCAATCTGCCCTCTGCTGCTTGTATTTCTGTAGCCTTGGGTCCATAGCAGCCTCCAGCCCGAAACCGAGGAAACTCAGGCCCACCAGGGTCAAAGAAAGGGCAAGGCCGGTTGGGACCAGCCACCACTCCCAGACATTTAGGTATGTGAAGGCGAGGGCCTGCTGCATCATCTTGCCCCAGCTTATCATCATTGGGTCCGACACTCCGAGAAAGGCAAGGCCTGCTTCCATAAAGACCGCCCTCCTGGCATCCTGGATCATCATTGCGATGATGATGGGCGCAAGGTCAGGGGTTATGTGGTTTATCAGTATGTGCTTCCAGTCAGCGCCAAAGGTGCGAGCTGCTGAGACGTGCATCTTCTCTTTCAAGGAGAGGACCTGCGACCGAACGATCCTCGCACCCCCGGGCCAGGAGAATAACGACATTAAAATTATCAAAAGAAAAATGCTGGGACGGAGGTATGCTGCAACGAGGATCATCACGATGATGGTGGGAATGGAGATCATGGCGTCTACGACTCGCATCCAGAAGCGCTCGTAGATGCCTCCTAAGAGCGCAGAAGTGGCCCCTATAAAAAGGCTCAGAGCTGAAGAGAGGATTGCAACAGCGAATGCCACAAAAAGAGAGGTCCTAGCGCCGTAGAGCAACCTGCTCCATATGTCCTGGCCCATGGAGTCTGTGCCCAGCGGGTGATTCGCCGATGGAGGGCTAAAGATCTGGCCTGTGTAGTCATACGGCGAATAGTCGGAGAGAGCTGGCGCGAAGATCGCCATAAAACTGATCAATGCCAGCATGCTCAGCCCCGATAGTGCTATGCGATCATTGATGAGATCTCTAAAGGGCCTAATGTGCATATCTCACCCTCGGGTCCAGTCTGCTGTAGAGAAGATCCACAACCAGATTGGCGGTCAGGACGGCAACGGTGATCAGAAGCAGTATTCCCTGTATGAGTGGATAGTCCCGGGCGTTTAGTGCTGTGTTCAGGACTGATCCCACGCCCGGATAAGAGAAGATGATCTCGATGAAGAGAGCTCCAGTCAGCAGATGAGGAATGCGCAGGCCCGTTGCCGTGGTCACAGGGAGCAAGGAATTTCTGCCTGCATGAGAATACTTAATTGAGAACTCTGAACAGCCTTTGGCCTTGGCAGTGAGGATGAAAGACTCACCCATGAGGGATACAATGGTGTTTCTGGTCAAAAGATA
>JAUCQD010000057.1 GCA_030372945.1 Methanothrix sp.
ACTGCGGGTTACGAAAGCCAGCTGGAGGCAATTCGCGAGAAGGTCCTGGACCTGCAGGCCCGGATGGAGGCATCTTTGGAGATCGAGTCGCTGCTCAACGGCATGGACGGAGGCTACATCGAGGCGGGCCCCAGCGGCCTGATCACACGCGGCCGCGATGATGTCCTGCCCACGGGCAGGAACTTCTACTCGCTGGACCCCTACCGCGTGCCTACAAAGACCGCATGGAAGGTGGGCTGCAAGCTCGGCAAGGCCGTAATCGCCAAGCACCAAAGCGAAGAAGGCCGCTACCCGGAGAACATCGCCTTCTTCTGGATGTGCAATGACATCATGTGGGCGGATGGAGAGGACATGTCCCAGATGCTCTTCCTCTTGGGCACAGAGCCTGTCTGGCTTTCCAACGGGCGTCTGAAGGGCTTCAAGGTGATACCTCTGGAGGAGCTGGGCCGCCCACGGATCGATCTGACCATTCGCGTCTCTGGCATCACCCGCGACAACTTCCCCAACTGCATCGACACCATTGACGAGGCGGTCCAGGCAGTCGCTGCGCTCGATGAGCCACTGGAGATGAACTTCGTTCGCAAGCACACTCTGGCCAATCTTGAGAGCGGCACTGCCAAGGACTGGCGAGAGGCAACGCTTCGCATCTTTGCGAGCAAGCCCGGCACCTACCAGTCAGGAACCAACCTCGCAGTCTACGCCTCTGCCTGGAAGGACGAGAAGGATCTCTCGGACATATTCGTCTACTGGAACGGCTATGCCTACGGCAAGGGCGTGGCAGGAAAGGAGTCTCATCAGCATTTCGTCAACACCCTCAAGTCAGTCGATGTGACCTACAACAAGGTTGTCAGCGACGAGTACGACCTCTTCGGATGCTGCTGCTACTTCGGAACTCACGGAGGGATGACTGTCGCAGCGAGGCACATCTCTGGAAGGGAGGTCAAAGCCTACTACGGAGACACCCGCGAGCCTGAGCACGTCGAGGTGCGGGACTTGGCAGATGAAGTCCGGCGCGTCGTTCGGACGAAGCTCCTCAACCCGAAGTGGATCGAAGGCATGAAGCAGCACGGCTACAAGGGAGCTGGCGACATCTCCAAGCGCGTTGGAA
Organism: Methanothrix sp.; assembly: GCA_030372945.1. Lineage (GTDB taxonomy): Archaea > Halobacteriota > Methanosarcinia > Methanotrichales > Methanotrichaceae > Methanothrix. The sequence continues at coordinate 1,109 of JAUCQD010000057.1, forward strand.
GGGTCTACGGCTGGGAGGCGACGACCCAGGAGGTGGACGACTGGATATTCGACGACATCGCCAAGACATTCATCATGGATGAGGAGAACCGCAAGTTCTTCCAGGAGAACAATCCGTGGGCCATGGAAGAGATGGGACGACGACTATTGGAGGCCGAGCAGAGGGGGCTGTGGAAGGCAGATCCTGAGGTGCTGGATGCTTTGAAGTCGCTCTACCTGGAGATCGAGGGCTGGATGGAGGAGAGGATGGGCGACGTCGAAGGAGATTTCCAGGGAGGAGCGATAGATGTGATCAATGCAGATGAGGTCAAGGCATGGAAGGAGAAGATGGCGAAGGTGATAGGGGCGTAGAAGCTTAGATGCCTTTTTGCTAATTTTTTAATTTTTCCGAAAAGTTTAAATGTTTTTGTGATTTAATCATACAAAATATCAGAAATGTATAATATGGAGGGAATTTGGTGCGAATCAGGATTCATAGACACGTTAGTATGAAAAATTGCCTAAAAAACGGTTTGCTCATTCTAATCATTCTGGCGGCGACGTCTCTTGTTCATGGGGCCGTGCCAGGTGATTTGGATGGAGATAAGATAGTATCCCAGGACGAGCTGCAGAAGGCTGAAGAACAGCTGAAGGACGGAAAGATCTCCGCTGAGCAGATGGAAGAGATCAAGCACATAAACGAGAATTACCCCCGCAAGGTGACCGATTCCTTGGGCAATGAGGTGGTTATCTATGCTCCCGTAAAGAAGATCATTGCCATCAACTCCAACGCTGTAGAACTCCTGCGCTCCATCAAGGCAGAGGATAAGATCATTGCCGTGGATGATTCTGTAAAGAATGATAATATCTTCTTCCCAGAACTGGGTCAGCTTCCCAACGTTGGCACAGGCAGAGCCCCTGATAGCGAGAAGATGCTGGAGCTGCGACCAGATCTAGTTATCATAAGCGCTACATGGGATAAATCCTATGGTGACACTCTGCAGAATACTTTGAACTCTGCAGACAAAAACATATCTGTGATACGCTTAGATTGCTATAGGCTGGAGACCTATGAGAATGAGACCAATTCGCTAGCCTATCTCCTGGAGAGGGAAGACCAGGCAAAGGAGTTCGTTGCCTTCTTCAATAAATGCCTGAAAGGGATCACAAATAAGACTGCAACCCTCTCCAAGGACTGTCTCTTATACACATCTCCGAG
>JAUCQD010000058.1 GCA_030372945.1 Methanothrix sp.
GTGGCGTCCGTTCCCACAATAACATCGTTTTGGTCACTGCCTCTCAGCACGAAGCCTGCAAAGGCCGAGACAACCATGATTGCGCCAACGAAGATAGCGAAAGCCTTCTGATTCATCCGCAACTTCAGACGAGGCTATTCTTATTTAACTTTTATCAAGGGGCAAGAGAGATTCGTCCTGGGTATAACTTCTTCCTAACGATAATGCAATCTCTGCCTTCTGCAGTTCGCGGCCCAGGTAGCCGGCATGGTCCAGCCTGGAGACAAATCCTCCTTTGATCAGCGTGTTTAGGATGTCCTTGGCGCTTGTGCCTGCCACAGTCACGCGACGGTTCCTGGCCAAGATCATTCCCTTGGCCAGGACGATCCTGAAGCTGCCAGCAGGATCGGGATCGTATCTATGATCTGAGCTTGCCAGGACAAAACTGCCCGGCAACCTCTCAGCGGGCTTTGGCCTCTTCTCTTTTAGGACCAGAAGGTCGAGCCCCAAATCCTTGGGGGCGGTCCTTCTATTCGATGCCAATAGCATCATCTCAGAGGCTCGCCTGAGCTCTCTTACGCTGCCTCGTGCCTTTGCACTGAACTCAGGCGTGAAGAGGATGCAAGCTCCCACCTCTGCTCCAAGGGCGGCCAGAAGAGCATTAACACCATGTGTGTCTGCATCAAGCAGCTCCGTCACATTGCCTGCTCCAAAGAAAAGAGGAACCTCTGGATGAGCCTGCCTGAAGAGAATGTACCTGTGTAGCGAAGAGACAAGCCCCTGTAAAGGCGGATCAAGCACTGGATCGGCGATGACTGGGATGCCCATCTTCCGGGCGAGCTGCAAATTATCCGTCAGGCTGGACAATCCAGGCCCGGGAATGACCACTGCAGGAACGCATGCGGCAGCGACGGCCTCTCCCACAGAATCCAGGTTCTCGCCGTTCAGGCTCAAGATCAAGTCAGCTCCTCCATCAAGTCCTGCCAGTATTAGATCAGGGCGCACAGTATCAATGCTTACGGGAAGCCTTGTGATTTTTTTGGCGTCCCTCACAGTCTCAGCCACTTGAGAGGGCTTAGCATCCAGAGGAAGGCCCAGGTCGATCATGTCTGCGCCCTGCTCTTCATAGTAGCGTATCTTCTCTACTAATGCCTCGGCACCAAGGCGCGTGCTATCAACTATCTCTGCCAGGACCTTCATTCTTGAGCCGCCACCGATCTTGACGCCTTTGATCGCGAGCGTGGCCTCGGCCTTGGCCTCGAGCATCATTCCCTGCATAAAGGCGTCTTTACGCATCTTGTCCTCCAGGAGCACGCATGCGGGAATTGTGCGGGACAGTTCAACATCTGAAATGTGGCGAAGAACGAATCCCAGATCTGCCGCATGCTTCGGTCCCAGACGTATCTTTGCGCCCAAGGCCCGCTCTGCCTCCTGAAAATCTGCTGTGATGGATCCTGGAATGAGTATGAGGTCGTAGCCGGCGGGAGCTGCACGTCTTAGCATCTCAGGCGTGATGAAGGCTGCAACATCCAGATCCAGCACCAGCACATCTGCATCTTGAGATGACTCTTTTACCAGATCCTGGGCAAGCCTTCCAGTGGCGACGAGGACTTTCATATTGGCGTTTGGCTGGATGAGACCAGGATCCTCATCGGGCGTCGCAATATTTCACTTCATCTACATCCAGGGTGAGGGGAGTTCCCGGCTCAAAAGATGCTATCCTTCTGACCCGGCCCACGCCCACCAGTTGCAACTGCGCTCTTGCGGCCTGAGCTTCGCTCTCCTCATAATAATCCTGGCCTGACTGAATCGTCCTGTGGGTGATCGTCTGGAGGGCTCTGATTCCTGCAATCAGGCCTGTTGTCCCAGGAACTATGTCCGTGGTACTCGATTCAGTGAGGAATATTCGATCACCTGGCTCTGAGTTGAGGAGAGTGAAGAAGTTATTAGGACTCCTGATCTCCACTGTTCTTACCCTGACGGTGAGAAGCTCTCTCATAACATGTCTGGCCATTCCAGTTAGTGCTGCGTAAATCATGAGGCATCACCCGTACATAGGGAACTCTTTGGCGATCTTTGGCTGCTCTTCGGGCTGAGCTGCTTTCATCTGTTGAGCGAGCTGGGCCATCTGCACCTCGATCTGTTGCGCCTGCTCTGCCAGCTTGGCAGTGCTGACGCCAAGGCCATAAATCTTGTTCAGAGTCTCGATCGCTGCTATCGCTGCCCTTGGGTCTGGTTCCGCTGAGGCAGTCTCTCCCAGAAGGCAAATGGCAGGCAGATTCCGAATACGACACTCGTTCATGATGCTGCCGGTGATGCCTGTTATCGTCCCCAGCTCAAAGATCTCTGCCATGTCCTTGATCTTCTCCAGCAGCTCCTTCCTGCTGACTGCTCCAAAGACCCTGTGCTCATCGCTCATTACAGTTATCCCTGCAAGGCAGACCATCTCTTTGGCATTTATGGACTCGGCCCAGGAGACGATCTCCTTTCCGATGTCGTAAGAAGCCAGTGGATGTACTGGAACATCTGCAGTGAGGATCAAGATTCCCAAATTCGCGTCTTCGTAGATGCGAACCGGCATGTTCACCACGCCTCCCAAAAGAACGGCCAGCGGAGGGAAGTACTTGGAGCTCATGGCCCCCAGATACGTCATTTTAAGCTCGTTGACTATGTACTGGCTGGCGATGTTGCCTACCAGGCCAATTCCAGGGAAACCCTCTATCAAGATTGGGTTCTTGATGGATGGCTCCCTCTCAAGGATGACCTGAACAATATCCTTGTCCATGGAATGATTTAAGGCGTTGATCTATGATAAGAGCATCGCTTTGAGTGCCCTCTCTAGCCGCATCGCTCCATCTCCGCGATGTAAGGCCTATTCTCCTTGAGGCACCATTGCATCTGCGATAGCAGCGGCTCGATCCTACCGTCAGTCTCCTTGAGCTGCTGCACCATGACCTCGGCCAGGCTGCCCTGCTCGATTTTTTTTGCCACAAGAGGAAGATAGCGCCTCTCCTCGAAAGTGGCTCTCCTCTCAGCCTGGCAGAGGAGCTTCTGCAGCTCGGGCCTCATGCCCGATACGCCCTGTCTCATGGCCCTCTCGAGCAATGAGTGCAGGCAATCTTCGTCCTCCTCCAGCTCCAGGTCGCATCTCAGCAATGCCAGCAGAAAGGCTGAAATTGCCATATCCGAGCGCAAGCACTCTTGCTCATCCATAGCCTTCACCTCAAGGCACCTCCTTGTGAAGCGCACGATCACTCCCCTTGAGTTCACCCACTCCCTACAAAGGATCTCTGCATCGCTGCGTTTAAGCTCGGAATAGATCCGGCGGTTGATCTGCACATAATCATCCACGCTCTCGAGCTTCTCTGGCAGCACATTGTGGCATATCTCTGGGATTTGGCGCTGGTTCTCCCTGTAGTATACCAGTCGGTTGTCCATGTACGAGGTGAGCTTTCCCTCGACCATCGGCGAGGATGCGGATATTGCCACAAGGTATGGCATCAGGGCTCGAACCTTGTTGAACATTGAGACGATATTCTCTTTTTTTCCGTAAGGTATGTTGACCTGTAAGGCCTGGATGTTCAGCCAGCCGTGCTGATGGATGTCGAAGAGCCGATCGTAGGCTTGGTAGTACTCCTGCTCGTCGTGGTCCCAGTAGGTCGTCTGCTCCAGCTTCAAAAGGGGATGCATGCCGAGGCCAAGGAGACTGTACTCGCAGTTGGTAGCCAACAGAAGCTCGCAAAGCCCCTTGCGAAGATTGCCTTCCAGATAGCTTAAGGAGCCAGGCCTCGCGGGGATCAGCTCAAGCACATGCTTTTGCAGCTCCTTGGAGACCTTGATGCCTCCGAAGGCCACCTCATGCTTCAATGAACCATTCAGCCTCTGGATGATCCTGTCTGAGATGGGCAGCGGCTGAAAATTCTTGTCGTTTATGGAGAACTCATGCTCAGTGCCCAACTGCGACGAGGTTGCTAATGCCTTTTGCATTTTTCTGGACATGGCTTCCACTCCTCGAAGCTGATCTCTGCCACGAGATCCGTCTCAGGCTCCTCGATTTTCAAGATCTCCTCCAGCTCGGTGGTGGGCAACGCCCTCACCAAGTCGAGGATCATCTCTTTAGATACCTCAAACATCCGGTCGTAAGCCAACTTGTCGGCCTTCAAAATTCTTACCATGGGACAGATGCTCTCTCTCTTCAGGAAGATTCGCAGGGTAGTGCCCAGCATATCAAATGTGAATGGCCCCGCCACACATGTCTCAGGCTTTATAGAGTGAACGGAGCATCTGCCATCCTTAAAGAGTATGCAAAAGCCGTCAGCCCTGAGCTTCAGCCTCTTGTATCCTTCAAACTCAATTGCATCAGGACTGACGCCATTGGCGACAAGTATGTCTATGCGCTTCTGGCTGAGGGGTGGCCTTGCCTCAAAACAGCAGCCTCCAGCCAAATGACACTCTCCACAGGCCTTGCTCAGGGCCTCGCAAAGTGGGTCGTCCATTTAAATCATCTCCAAAAAAGGATTAAAAACTGTGGTCTACCGCTCAGAGAAGTCTATCTTGAACGAATAGACATCGCTATCTATCGTGGCATCCGCATGTGCAAAAGCCCTGATAGCTCCCAGACCAAAGTCGCCTTCGAAGCCCTGAGGACCGTAAACCTGGTCGGAGAGGTAGTCTGCATGGCTGGCGATCTCTCCCGTCGCTAGGTACGAGATGATCTTGTGAAACATCTCTGGGTAGTGCGCATCCTCGCCACCTTCTAGAGATGGATTGTCGTTGACCTCGATGACATAGAGCCTTCCATTGCTCTCTTTGATGTCCACTCCGTACAGCCCTTTGCCTATTGCATTGCCTGCAGCCATTCCAAGATCTATGACCTCGGAGGGGACCTGATCTGCAGGGACGCTCTCAACATCACAGTAGACGATGTGGCCGTTGACCGACGCTTGGATCTTGAAGGTCTCCGAAGGGATGATGTATCTGCAAGCGTAGAGCAAGCCACCGTCCAGGACGCCTATCCTCCAGTCAAACCTGCTCTCGATGTACTCCTGCACCACTATCCAGTCTGATAGCTTAAAGAACCTCTTGGATACCTTCAAAAGCTCAGTTGCTGTTGAGACCTTCTCTACCCGCACAGAGAAGGATGTGGATGGCTCCTTCAGCACAAGAGGCGTCCCCAGCTCATCGAAGAGCCCCTCTGCCATGTGAAGATCAAGCTCTTTCCTCTTCAAGAACCTGGTTCTTGGTATGGAGACCTTCTTCTTCATGAGATGCATGTACATATTAATTTTGTCTGCGCATATTTTGATGGAACTGGGATCGTCTATCACAGGTATTCCGTACATTTGGGCCATTCTGGCAGCCACATAGGTCGTGTTCATCGGGTCGGTGTTGGCACGAATGAACAGGGCATCGAGCTTTGGTATTTTCTTGATATCCACTGGAAAGATGAACTCTGCAGTGTGGCCCATGCTCTCAGCTACGTCCCGGCATTTGACCAGGGCTTGGAGCTGCTCGGAGCTGCTTAACGTCTGTCTGTTGACAAAGATGCCTAGCTTACTCAAAGCGTTTCACCCTCTTGTCCAGAAGGTCTTGCAACAATTCTGTCTCTTCCTTCGATAGGTGCGAATACTTCACTGGCGCCAGTGAGGAGAGGCGGCAGCCAGATTCGTCCTTGACGAGAACTATCTGTACCAGGGGGACTCCAAAGACCTCGTAGATCCTCTCAGCAAGTGCTGAGACCTTCTCACAGCAGTTTATGGTCTTGCCGAAGATGGAGATGCACTTGGCCACAGATGCTGCATCGCTGATCTTTTGATAGCAGAAGGGGTACCTTCCCCTGTTGGTGACATGCTTGATGACGGTCTTTGCAGTCTCCAGATCATTCACAAGGAAATGATCCGATGGAGTCGAGAAATAATTCAGCCCGTAGACTATGGCCGGAAGGGAGACGTACTGGTAGGAGATAGTCCAGTCGCAGATGGGTATGCCTGCGAGCTTCGCCTTCTCCAGGCAGATGGGAACGATGTAAGCATCAAGCACATCGCTGCTACTGGGTACTGTCTTTGTGCCTTCGTTCTCGTTCTTGACGATTGTGTAGTAAGGCTCCGTCTTGTAAAAATAACTCTCATTAACAATAAATTGGGAGCCATCTTCCTTCAAGGTGTACATGATATCCTTTTTAGGAATATGACCTCTTCGTTTGTTCATTTAGACCATCACCGCTGGACCCGCGTGTGTAAAAATAGACATATCAAGGCAGATGCAGCCCTCTTCAGGTCCACTCAGAGGCGATTTCAAGAAACTTTCTGTATACGGTACCCTACGGTGTTTGCTGAGACTGCTATGCGTCTCAGGATCGGATGCCATCTCATTCTCAGAAATTTGGATCTCCTCAGGGGCTAATTCTCAGTTGGTAGTATTTATCTTTGTCGACAGGGACAGGTCTTGCCATGATTAAAATGCCTAATTCTCGGAGATAGATTCAAATATGCTTATGAGGCAGTCACAATCCTGCATAACTATGGCCGAGGTCGAACTAAAAAGGCCACAAGTTTGGGATTTGCCGAGGAATAAGCATGAAGGAGAGGCTTGATGAGATCGGTTCACGTCTTCGTGAGCTGAGGGAGCTGAATCGTGTATCGCCTGAGGAGATGGCACAGCACCTCAAAGTGCCAGTGGGGACATACAACTGCTATGAGGAGGGGAAGCTGGACATTCCTGCCAGCATACTCATTGGCATCGCGCGAAAGCTCAATGTAGACACCGGCCTGCTGCTCACAGGCGAAGAGTCCAAGATGAGCATCTTCACCGTTACCAGGAAGGGTGAGGCCGTTGAGGTGGAGCATAGAAAGGAGTACCACTCCCAGAGCCTGGCCAGAAAATTTGCCCATAAAAAGGCAGAACCATTCATAGTCACAATAGATCCCAAGAAGGATATACCCAGGTACTATGCCCATCCCGGCCAGGAGTTCGAATATGTGCTCGAAGGAACTCTGAAGATAACTATCCATGAAAATGAGATCATTCTGAACGAAGGCGACTCTATTTTCTTCGATTCGTCATACAAACACATCATGGAAGCCCTGAATAATAAACCAGTAAAGCTGCTAGCAGTGGTCATGTAGTGAGGATTTATCAATGTCATCGTTATTGCCCAAATTCGTCTCGCAAACCGACTTCAAATCCTACGAGGATTTTAAAGAAAATCTGAAGATAATCGTTCCTGCGAATTTCAACTTTGCTTACGATGTAGTGGACGCCTACGCAGCCCAAAGTCCGAATAAGCGTGCCCTGGTATGGTGCAACGACCACGGGGATGAAAAGATCATAACATTTGGAGAGCTGAAGACGCTGTCCGACAAGGCTGCCAACCTCTTTTGCCAATACGGATTGCGGAAGGGAGACACTGCCATGCTCACCCTCAAGAGCCGCTGGGAGTTCTGGGTCTGCATGGTGGGCCTGAACAAGATCGGAGCTGTCGCCATCCCTTCGACGCACATGCTCAAGGCCAAGGACTTCGTTTACCGCATCAAAAAGGCTGACCTTAAGATGATCGTCTGCATCGCAGAGAACGGCGTGCCTGATGAGTTCGACTCCGCCCATGAACAACTGGGCAAGATTCCCCTGGTCAAGGCGCTGGTAGGAGGCAAAGATCTGTTGCGAGAGGGCTGGATCAACTTCGATGCGGAGCTAGAGAGGGCATCGCCAAATTTCGTAAGGCCGAAAGGAGAGGCTGCCACAAAAAATGAGGATGTGCTCCTGGCCTACTTCACATCTGGAACAACAGGCTATCCAAAGATGGTCAAGCACGACCAGACCTACCCACTCGGCCACATCCTCACTGCCAAGTTCTGGCAAAATGTTGAGGACGATGGGCTGCATTACACCGTGGCGGATACTGGATGGGCAAAATGCGCATGGGGAAAGATCTTCGGCCAGTGGCTGGCAGGATCTGCGGTCTTCGTCTATGATTACGACAGATTCGATGCGGGACGGATGATGGACGAGATGGGCAAATTCGGCGTCACAACCTTTTGCGCTCCACCTACCATATTCAGATTCATGATCAAGAGCGACATGTCCAGGTACGACTTCTCCCGCCTCAAATATGCGGTAACTGCAGGAGAGCCCCTAAATCCATCGGTCTATGAGAAGTTCCTCGAGACCACCGGCCTGAGACTGATGGAAGGGTACGGTCAGACTGAGACAGTGGTTTGCATCGCAAACTATCCTTGGATGACGCCCAAACCAGGCTCCATGGGCAAGCCAGCTCCGGGATTCGACATAGTGCTTGTGGATAAGAACGACAAAATATGCGAGGTGGGCGAAGAAGGAGAGATCGTGATAAAGACGGACAAGGGCAAGCCCGTCGGTCTCTTCATCGACTATCACCTCGACCCCGATAAGACCAAGCACACCTGGCATGATGACTACTATCATACAGGCGACACCGCCTGGCGGGATGAAGAGGGATACTTCTGGTTCGTAGGCAGGACGGACGACATGATCAAGAGTTCAGGCTACCGCGTTGGACCTTTCGAGGTCGAGTCTGCCCTCATGTCGCATCCAGCCGTCCTTGAGGTGGCCATCACAGGTGTTCCAGATGCCATTCGGGGACAGGTGGTCAAGGCCACAGTTGTGCTGACCAAAGGGTATGCACCATCAGAAGAGCTGAAAAAGGAGCTGCAAGAGCACGTCAAGAAGGTTACTGCGCCTTACAAATACCCAAGGATCGTCGAGTTCGTGGAGGAGCTTCCCAAGACCATAAGCGGCAAGATCAGGCGCGTGGAGATCAGGGATAAGGATAAGCCCTATCCCGTGATCAACAGCCTGGAATGCAAAGCTTGCGAGCGGTGCCTGCTTGCCTGTCCTGCCAATGTCTTGAAGATGAGCGATGAGCTCAACGAGAGGGGGTACAGATTTGTAATTTATACAGGAGACGGATGCATAGGATGCGGCGCTTGTTATTATACATGTCCTGAGCCGCTGGCCATTGAGGTGCATGTGCCTCAAAAGGAGAGAGCGGAGGAGGATTGAGATGGCATCTCAGCTAGTTGCTGGAAATAGCGCAGTGATCGTTGGGGCTATGTATGCTGGCTGCGACTGTTTCTTTGGCTATCCCATCACCCCGGCGAGCGAGATACTCCACGAGGCTTCGCGGTATTTCCCAAAGGTGGGCCGCAAGTTCGTACAGGCCGAGTCTGAAGAGGCTGCGATCAATATGGTCTATGGAGCTGCAAGCGCAGGTCATCGCGTGCTTGCGGCTTCCTCAGGACCTGGCATGAGCCTGAAGCAGGAAGGAATCACATACATTGCAGGAGCTGAGCTTCCCTGCGTCATAGTAGACATCTGCCGGGCAGGTCCAGGCCTTGGCAATATCGGGCCTGAGCAGTCTGATTACAACCAAGCCTGCAAGGGCGGTGGGCATGGCTGCTACAACAACATAGTGCTCGCCCCTGCAAGTGTTCAGGAGATGTGCGACTTCACCATGAAGGCCTTCGACCTGGCATTCAAGTTTCGCAACCCCGTTGTGGTCTTAGCGGATGGCGTGCTGGGACATATGGTCGAGCCCCTGAATTTCCCAGAGATTGCCATCAAGCCTGAGATCGATACCACTTGGGCTGTGGCAGGCCGGGCAGAGACCAGGGGCAATCTGGTGACATCCATTGCTCTTGACTTCGACGACATGGAGAGGCATAACCTATTGCTACAGGAGAAGTACAGGCGCATAAAGGAGAGCGAGGTGGCCTGGGACGGCTACAAGCTGGCTGATGCAGAGGTCGTGCTCGTCTCCTATGGCATCAGCAGCAGGATTGCCAGGTCTGCAGTGGACGCCGCCCGCAAAGAGGGCATCAAGGCAGGGCTATTTAGGCCCATCACTCTCTTCCCCTTCCCACAAGATGAGATTCGCGATCTTGCGGAGCATGGCTGCAAGTTCATCTCAGTTGAGATGAGCAATGGACAGATGCGAGAGGACATACGCCTTGCCAGCGGTTGCAGGCCAGTGGAGCTGGTTTGCCGCTACGGTGGGAATCTGATTCAGCTCGATGATATTGTGAAGAAGATCAAGGAGGTGGCTTAAATGGCTGCAAAAGAGAAGGTGATTGGGGGGCATCCTGGGATGTACCCGACGTTCCCGCGAAAGGGCGGAGCTGCGCCTACGGCCACGCATTACTGCCCTGGATGTGGTCACGGAATTCTGCATAAGCTCATCGGCGAGGCCATGGCAGATTTGGGGATTCAGGATAGATGTGTGGTCATCAGCCCAGTTGGGTGTGCCGTCTTTGCCTACTACTATCTGGACTGCGGGCATGTGCAGGCAGCACACGGAAGGGCGCCGGCCATTGCCACAGGCATCTCGCGTGCAGAGGACAATGCCATCGTTATCTCCTATCAGGGAGATGGCGACCTGGCATCCATCGGACTGAACGAGACCATCCAGGCAGCCAACCGCGGCGAGAAGCTTGCAGTCTTCTTTGTAAACAACACAGTTTACGGCATGACTGGCGGCCAGATGGCTCCTACGACCCTTATCGGCGAGGTCACCACGACTACACCACAAGGGCGCGACCCTAAGGATATGGGCTATCCCATTCACATCTGCGAACTGCTGGACACGCTCAAGGCACCCGTCTTCATTGAGCGCGCCAGCCTCTCCGACATCGAGCATATTCGCAAGGCACGCCGAGCTGTGAGACGGGCTCTGGAGATTCAGAGAGACAAAAAGGGTTACGCTTTCGTAGAGCTCCTATCTCCCTGCCCCACTATTTTGAGGATGGATGCAAAAGAAGCTGCCAAGTTCATCAATGAGCAAATGGAAAAGGAGTTCCCGGTGAAGAGGTTCAGGGACAGATCCGCTGAGGTGCAGCCTATAAGCAGGGCAGAGAGCGACTTTTCAAAGGAGGCATTGGATAGGATCTTTGGTTGCAGCGAGATGCCATGCATGGAGATCCAGAAGGACCGCGAATTTGTGCCCAAGGGCGTGAAGATCGCGGGCTTTGGAGGACAGGGGGTCTTGAGCATGGGCCTGGCACTGGCTCAGGCTGCCTTCGGATGCGGTCGCTTTGTCTCCTGGTATCCCGATTACGGCCCAGAGCAGCGTGGTGGAACCTCCAACTGCTCTGTCATCGTTTCTGGGGTGCCGATAGGCTCGCCTGTTTTGGATCATCCAGATGTGCTCGTTGCCTTCAACCGGCCGTCTCTTGAGAAGTTCGCAGGCACTGTCAAGAAGGGCGGCGTGATACTTTACGACTCACTGGCTGGAGAGTTCCAGGCACCGGAAGGCGTGAAAGCCATATCAGTTCCAGCAACACAGATCGCCACTGAGAGAGGCGTACAGCAGGCTGCCAACACTGCCATGTTCGGGGCCTTGATGCAGGCAGGAGACCTTGGGCTGCCGCGCGAGGCTTACGGTGATGCCTTCCGCGTAACATTTGCCAAGAAGCCCAAGCTCATCCCAAAGAACCTGGAGATACTCGAGGCAGGAGCTCAGGCTGCCAAGCTTCTGGAGATGGCAGGCAGGAAGTGAGATGAGGTGAAAGGCTTATATCTGAGAAGGTAAGACAGTGGACGACTTAGGCAAATGACGAAAAGGTTATCGCCGAAAGCAGAGAAAAAAGGAGGCAACCAATTGATTAAAAGATACCTGATACTTCCTATACTGCTCGCACTCCTCATCACTGCTGGCCTGTCCCTGGGACAGAGCGCCAACAATACGAGCACTGTGGAAAATAACACAACAATAGAGCAGAATGTAACGACTACTGCAGACGAAGCTGCGCCTGCGAATCAGACAGCTGCAGCCAATGCTACAAGCACTATTGCCAACCTGAGCGGCATCTGGTCTGTGAATGGCATCGAGCTCGGACCGGTCACCATGGCGCTAGATCAAGACGGAGATGACCTCTTCGGCCAGGCAAAGTACGAACCAGATAGCGGCCAGGCCTGGAATGCGGAGGTTGTGGGAGCCGTCCACGAGAGCAGCGTAGAGCTGACCATAACAGCACAGAAAGACAGCGAGCTGACTACCACGAAGTTGTCGGGAATTTTCGCCAACGAGAGCATAAGCGGCAACTTCACACAGGTGAGCGGAGGAAAGATGGTGAACAAGGGCGCATTCAGCGCCATGTGGATCAACTCCGACACATCCGCCTACACACCTGCCACCATCGAGCAGCCCAAGGATAAGACTACAGCTGCACAGAATTCGAATTCTGCTGTCACTGAGGCAAATACAACAAGCCAGACCACCACCCAGAAGTCCAGATTCGTTGATGTTCGTGAATATAAAGACAAGATAGGACCTGGCGGCGACCTGAGCGGCGTGCCGCCTGGCATGGGCGGAAGCGGACTGAATTGATCTGCAAACCCAAGGCTATTCGAGCATTGATCGCATTGCTCATAGTAGTAGGTTTGGGTCAGCTTGCGGTGGGTTCGAGCGACGAGATCGTCCTTGCAGGAGATGGCGCTCGGCAGGAGAGCGCAAGCAATTTTTTCGCTCTGAACTATATCTGGTCTGTGTCGGGCCTTGAGCCTGGTCAGGTTATCATGGCACTCAACCAGGATGGCAAGGACCTCTATGGCGCAGCGAAGTACGAACCCGATAGCGGCCAGGCATGGAATGCTGTCGTCGTTGGATCCATCATCGGTGACAACATCGTCCTGGCACTAACCGCTCTGAAAAGCGATGCACAAGTCTCCAGCATGATGACTGGGACATTTGACTCAGTCAATCAAACCCTCAGCGGCAGCTTCGTACAGACGAGCTATGGCAACATTTCGGCCAGGGGCGCCTTCAGCGCCATGTGGATCAACCCGGACACCTCAAGCTTTACGCCTGCGAAAGTCGAAGAGGCAACACATGCGACAACTATGAATGGCGAATCCACAACAGAAGTCGCAAGCCAGGCATCCTCTCAGACATCCAGGTTCCACGACGTACACCAGGATGCAGATCGGATCTTGACGGGCGTCGGAGACATAAGCCAGATACCAATAGGAATGGGCGGAAGCGGCCTTCCCTGAGAGCGACCCTTCGCCAATCTAGACCAGCATCAACTGATCTGAGCAGCTACAGGAGAGCGACGGCCCCATGACTATATCTGTATCAATATTTCGTCTCACCAAGGCCTTCTGATAGGATGGATTGATCTGAGTGGCTTTTTTATATGCCTGGACTGCTGTGTAATAGTCCCCTTTGTAGTCGTAGATTACGCCCATGTTATACCATGCCTCAGCATACGACTCGTTGAGGGCAACAGCCCTCTCAAACGACTCAAGAGCCTCGTCGTACCTGCCCAGCAGGCCTAGATCAATGCCTCGATTGTTCCAGGCTTCCGAGTCCGTTGGATTGAGCTCGAGAGCCTTTTCGTAAGCATCCAGGGATTCGCTGAATCTATCCTGCTCGTAAAGAGCCATTCCCTGTTGGAACCAGTAGGATGATGTCTCATTTGACTGCCCTAGCGAAGGACCAGTAAACGTCACAATCATCGCAGATGCAATCAGAGCTATGGAGACCTTGGCAGACTTCAAATTCGTTATAAGTCCCTCCTTGTCCATTTGTTTGATGTGAGTTGATGATAAAGATTCTCTACCCCGATCATGCCTTGGCATAGGATCTTATGATCTCATCAAATGCATTCAGAACCCTTCCAAGCTCATCTCGCGACAGCCCGAAGGTGCTCAGCTTGAACTGGCGCGTCAATCCCGGCTTGATGCCGCAGATGCCGCGCTCCAACAGATCGCGATAGAGAAAGTATCTGCCCTTCTTCGCAGTCTGGGAGATCTCGTAGAGGTTCTCGGCCAGGAAGAAGATGAGGTCGTGGTTATGCGGGCGCTCTCCCTGTTGTATCAATCCAAGCTTCTCCATCTCAGCAGCAAACCAGCGGGCTTTATCGACCTCTTCTGGCCAGTGCGAGATGCGCTCCACCACGGCAGGAAACGATGCCATCAGGGTCAGGAGCGGTGCTCCGCGCACGGTGCAGCCCAACAGCTCAACCTCTTTGTTCTTCTTGGTGGCAGAGAGCCGGAAGATGGTCCTGGCATACTCCTCCATTGCTCCAAGAAGTCCGACGGGTCCCGATGCTGCCATCGACTTATGACCGCTGGCAACGATCATATCTACACCGAGATCTCGAGCATTCACTGGCATCCGTCCGACGGAGTAGGCCCCGTTGAGGAGCAGAGGCACGCCAAAATCGTGACAGACATCAGCCACGGCCTTTACATCTGCGAGGTTTCCGTAGTTTCCATCAGGATATGTCAGGACTGCCATGCTAACGTTACCCTTGTGCTCGTAGGCGCGCTCGATGGCCTCGGAGTAACCGTCTGCAGGAATGGCATAACCTGGCGCTCCGCTGGACGGAACATACTCGATCTTCAGGCCAGCCCTCTCGGCTACTAGGACGGTGGTATAGTGAGCATTTCCATCTATGACCACCCAGTCCCCCTTCTCACAAAGGGCGTGCATCGCTGCGAACTTTCCCTCACGCGCACCGTGCATGACCCGCACTGCGTCAGCTCCCAAGAACTCAGGCAAAACGCTGTGTACGAACTCCTCAACGGGAGGGGTCTTGATCCTGTCCAGCATTCCTGCGCAAAAGTCGCAGATGGAATAGCCATCGCCCCACTCGATCAACGCTGCGCGCGCCTCGGGCGTCAGAATCCCCCCGCGTTGCAATGGGTCCAGGTTGATCTCAGCTGTATCTCTCTTCATGCACTTAAACTTCTCAAGATTGTTCAGCATCCAGGTTTCTTGATGGTTTTCATTCAGTATAACCCTTTTCCAGTTCTCCCAAAAAGCCATATATTTTCCATTCCACCCACCTTTGATGGCGTTAGTGATAGGGCATCGCGGTGCCAGAGCTCTTGCTGCTGAGAACACACTGGAGGGCATCAAGGCTGCAGCACGCTGCAGAGCGGATGCCGTTGAGGTGGATGTGAGGCTTTCAAGCGATGGTGCCCTGGTTTTGATGCATGATGAGACAGTGGACAGGACCTCGAATGGCTCAGGCAAAGTGGAGGACCTCAGCCTTGAGGATCTGTTGGCCCTGCAGGTAGAAGGCCAGAAAATCCTCACGCTGGAGGAAGCGCTCGCAGCGACAGAAGAGCTGGGGCTGGGACTCGTTGTGGAGATGAAGGAAGAGGGCATAGAAGATCTAGTGGCAGGCGTCTTAAAAGGCAGCAAATCCATGGTGACATCCTTCTATCACTCAAGCCTGCGCGAGATCAAGGAGCTTTCAGATCTGCGCACTGGGATAATCATCTCATCGCTTCCAATAAAGCCGATTGATCTGGCCATCTGGGCCGGAGCAAACGCAATATTTCCCAATAAAGTCAGCCCCAGGCTCTTCAAGGAAGCCCACAGATGCGGCCTTGAGGTCTTCCCCTGGACCGTTAATACAAAAGAAGAGGCAAGCTGGCTTCTCAGGCTGGGCGCTGACGGCCTGGTGACCGACGATCCATGTCTGATCAGAGAGGTTGCTGACCGGCCAGTGATGGCCACAGGCCAGGGCAATTGCGAATACTATCCTTGCCATCACTTTGCAGGCCAGGACTGTACCCACTGTTTTTGCCCGCTTTATCCCTGCAAAGATCCAGAGCTCGGCAGGTTCGTTAAGACCAAGCGAGGAAAAAGGGTCTGGACATGCATCGACTGCACAATCGTCCACGTGCCTGAGATAGCAAAATACCTCAAAGAGCATCCAGAAGCGACCACAAAAGAGCTTAAAGATTTACAAGAGACTAGAAAGTGAAAATTAGTCTAATATCATTCTTCATTTCATAGACCTGCTACACGACGGAAAGCTTTATGGATACCTGAGAGATAATACAGGCGTCATGAGACATATTATACTTGTATTGATCGCCCTAGTGGCTTTTTGCGGGTTGATGCCTGCAATCATGGCAAAGCCCGTGTTAAACAACACGTTGGCCTCATCGCCAGAATCTGCTGAAAATTCCCTTCTGACCACGCCGTCCATGGCAGCTTTCCTAAATGATAGCTGGATTCCGAGCAGTTACACACCTGATTATTTCACTGCAGTATCCTCCCAAAAGAAGTGGAATGGCACCTTGCAGAACGCGACGTATGCCAATTATGCGTTCCTGACCGATAATAGCTACATTGCACCGGGACCGACATCTCCAGTGTACAATGCAGTTGCACCAAGCAAAGATGGCTATGTTAAATGGACTGGCGAGTCGATTTACCAGTTCCTAGATAGCGCCTGGACGCCCGACACGCCTGTGGAGGTCATTCAGACTGGTGCATACAAGATGCACCAGATGAACTGAACCATTTTACATTCACAAAAAATGATCTTGGGTTGCTAGCCAGGATTGTGGAGCCGCCCGAGAATCCCAGTTCCTCCCGATCCTCGCGAGCTCCGGTAGTTTTTACTACTAACAACTGCATATCCGGTCTATTATGCGGATGACTGATGGTCTTATACATTGTCTACAGGATAGCCTAAATAAGACTGTTGAAGTTACTTTCAAAGATAGCATCAACAAATGCCTAAGTGGGCAGTTGATCGGATTCGATGGCTGCAATATCCTGTTGAGTTCTATTAAGGATTCAACAAAGGATTCAACACATGCCGAGGATTCAATCCTGATTGATCTGGAATATGTCTGCATGGTAACAGTGCATAACGTGGACGTTCAGAGCTATGGAAAGGCCTTCGAGAACTTCAGGTTGGAATATGCAAAGAAACAGAAGCGACTGAAAGCTACTGAGGGAACAGAAACGACCTGAATTGAATTGACTGCCTCTGGTTGGACGATGAGTTGAGCCAAAAGCAACTCGAATGAGCTTTTCGCAAAAGCATTAGCCACGACGCCAAGATGAGGTTTGGGATGAGAGGCTATTGTGATGCTACATGAAGCAAAAGATTTATTAACAATTATGAGCATGGCCATTTGGAGTTATTCAGCAGCCAATTATGGTCTACTTTGCCGCTAGCTATACTGATGAAACGCTCTGGCAAGTCTGCCATTGCCGGAGCGCATCTCCTTCTTATATCCATCTTCTTATATTATGGTTTGATATTATGAAAGTTAGGCGATGAGATCTCGTTCTAGGTGATAGTATGAACCAGAGTATAGATATACAAGAAAGAATGGCTGCATTGGAAAAAGAAATGCCAGACGTGACGAAGGCATTGAAGCGCCTACACGATGAAGTCACCAAGGAGGGGGCACTGGACGCAAAGACCAAGGAACTGATATTGGTAGCGATCGCTGTTGCCCTCAAGTGCGAGTACTGCCTGTGGAATCATGTGCCAATGGCAGCGAAACTGGGGGCTAGTCGTCAGGAGATCCTGGAGGCAACTGGTGCGGCCATATTGATGGCAGGAGGACCCGGCGCAGCCTACGGATCGGTAGTTGTTCTAAAGATACTTGATGAGTTGAAGATATGAGAAGGAAATTTGGGCTGCAACAGGGACGTGGCAGCCGATAAAAATAACAACGAGGCGAAGGTTGGATGGCAGAAGAAAAAAACCTTGTAAAATGCTCGAACTGCGGTCAAGAAGTTCCAAAGGAAGAGATGTTCCAAGAAACAGACCAGCTCATATGTGAAGAATGCTATTTGGATAAACATCAAAAAATCAAAGCTTGCGACCCATGGGGCGTTCATTCGAAGAAGGTCTTACGAAGTAGAGCAGGCCAGGAAGGCACAGACGGTCTGACCGATTTACAGAAGAAGATCTACGAGTTCATTGTTTCCAGAAATGGAGCCACACCAGCGGAGATGGTAAAAGAGCTCAAGGTCTCGCCCAATGAGCTGCAAAACCAGATTGCTATCATGAGACATTGTGAGCTTGTAAAAGGACAAGACAGAGACGGAGTCATCTATGTAGTACCATGGTAGCGTCACATCTATGTGCTGCTCCGTTTATGGACAGCCAAATCATGTCCTGATATAACAGTGCAGCGTGTATACTATTCAATGATCCCCCTCAGGCTGAGGATCGGCCCTTTGCGGGCCCTTGAGAGATGCCACTTTTGCTCCGATATGTTCAAGCCTGGATCGCAGAAGCGCCAGTTCCCGTTCCATCAGCTCCAGCTCCTGTCTGCGGGCATCTGCTTCAACGCCACTGTCTACCCCAGTGCTTCGCAAAATAAAGCTACCTCCCTCAATACGAATGCCCGTCCCGTAGACCAGGGCAGAAGCGATCTTTTTCCTGGCGCCCATCAGGTCGTTCCAGAATGCCTTGCGCGAGACACCCATGTAAAATGCCGCCTCCTCTTGGTCCAGATCCAGCAGGTCCACAAGGCGCACCGCCTCAAGCTCCTCTAGAGTTACTGAGACCGCATCAGCCTCCTTTGCGCCTTCTGCCACAAAGCACCTGACCTGAGGAACCTCTGATATCCATCGCCTACCTCTTCGTCTTCCTCTGCAAGGACACATAACAGTAGCTATGCGAAAGTCGTATTTCAATGTTACTTAACAGAAAGATTTAAGTATATTGTCTCATAAGTTACTATTACTCGACCATCAAGACTGGACCGTCTTTAAGAAGGATCGAGACTGTTCAAGAAGAGGTGAAATAAATGCCTTGGGGTGACTGCACAGGACCCTGGTGGATGGGTTTCAGGATGAATAGGGCTGCTGGATATATCAATCCCTGGTGTCGCAGGACTTATGGTAGGGGCTTCGGCTATGCTTATGAGCCATTTCGTCAGCCTACGCCCGAAGAGGAGAAGAGCTATCTTGAGGCAGTGGCGAGAAGCCTGGAGGAGGACCTGAAGTCCGTAAGAGATCAAATCGAGAGGCTGCGGTCCAGAGCATGAACTGCAGCCCAAATTTATCTAGATCAAAGCCACTGAAGATATCCATAGCTAGCGGCAAGGGTGGCACCGGCAAGACACTTCTCGCAACGAGCCTGGCAGTATCATTAGCCGATAGAGGGGCAGTGATCGCCGATTGTGACGTTGAGGAGCCCAATGTCCATCTTTTCTTTCCAAATAAGCAGCTACTTGGAAAAAAGGAGTGCGAAGTGCCGGTGCCTATCATTGATGAGAAGATATGCACTCACTGTGGCCTGTGCTCAGATAACTGCGCATTTCATGCCCTGGCTGTGCTTCCCCAGAAGGTTTTGATCTTTCAGGAGCTCTGTCATGGCTGTGGCGCCTGCACCTTGGTCTGCCCCAAGAACGCAATCTCCGAAGGACTGCGGTCGGTGGGCGAGGTCTTTCGGGCTGAAAGCGGCTGTCTGGAGATCGTCTGGGGAGAGCTGAAGCTGGGGGAAGCAAGGACCACGCCGCTCATCAGAAGCGTGAAGGATGAGGCAAAAGGCGATGTGGTGATAGTGGACTGCCCGCCCGGAACCTCATGCTCCATGGTTGAATCTGTGCGAGGAACGGACTTCTGTCTCCTGGTCACTGAGAGCACGCCCTTTGGCCTCTACGACCTGGACCTGGCCGTAAGGACGCTGAAAATGATGAAGACTCCTCTAGGGGTATTGGTCAATAAGAGCGGTATCGGGGATAGAAAGGTATACGAATATCTGGAGAAGCAGAAGGTACCCCTTCTCATGGAGATTCCATTCAGCAGAAAGATAGCAGAGCTCTACTCGCGTGGCATCATTTTTGTGGAGCAGATGCCAGAATGGAAGGAGCGCCTTGCAGCCTTGGCCGAAAAGATTGAGGAGCAGATAGCATGAAGCAGATGGCAGTAGTTAGCGGCAAAGGCGGCACAGGCAAAACATCACTGGTGGCGTCCTTGGCTGCCCTGGCCTGCGGACGAGCTGTGGTTGCAGACTGCGATGTCGATGCACCTGATCTACACCTCATCCTCCAGCCGACCATTCAGGAGCGACGTGAATTTTTCGGCATGAAAAGAGCATTCATCGACGAGTCGAAGTGCACGAAGTGCGGCCTTTGCATAGATCACTGCCGTTTCGACGCTGTGCATGACCTCCAGGTCGATCCTGTACTCTGCGAGGGCTGCGGCGTATGCAAGCTGGTCTGCCCATGCGAGGCTGTAGTTATGATAGACAGGCTCTCAGGGTATGCATACATCTCCGATACAAGGTTCGGCCCGATGGTGCATGCAGAGTTATTTCCTGGAGAGGAGGCGTCCGGAAAGTTGGTGGCCATGGTGAGAGAGATGGCTCGCGACCTGGCTGCATCCCAGAAACGAGATCTAGTGCTGATCGACGGCTCACCAGGCATCGGCTGCCCTGTGATCGCCTCCTTGACGGGCGTCGACTTAGCACTGGTTGTGACAGAGCCGACGATCTCAGGAGAGCACGACCTGGAAAGAGTGCTCAAGGTGTCGGAGCATTTCGGGATCAAGGCGATGGTTTGCATAAACAAGCACGACCTAAACCTTGTGGCTGCGCAGCGCATCGAGAACCTCTGCCAGGAACGAGGAGTAGCTGTCGCAGGAAAGATACCGTTTGATTCGAGCGTGGTCGATGCCATAGTCCACGCAAAGCCTGTGGTAGAGCTAGGTGGACCGGCAGCCGAAGCGATACATGTGCTTTGGAGAAGGCTCGAAGGGCAGCTCTGAAAGACCGGATTTTGCACAATCAGGTATGAGTTTCATATGCCTCATGTGAAGATAAAGTTTTTTGGGCAATAGCAAAAATAAGATAATGGGGGTTTGTAACATATGTTCGTGAAGATGTTATTGGCCTGGGCAGTCATAGCCTTATGCTTGACAATCCAGGCAGAGTCGCAATATGATCCTTTAGCAACGGATATCTACAAAATACCTACTGATTTAAGAAGAACGAACAGCTTGGATGATGATCAAAAGGTCTACATAGATCCTAAATCGGACCCTCTGGGAATTGATCCCTTGATGCGTCCTCTTGATCCGGAGCATACATGGGAGTACCTGGAAATGATCAGCGGCGGAGAGTATCTTGGACCTTATGCGTCCTCAAACGAAGATCTTCAGGGAAATTGGCTGCTTGATATCCTTGGAGGGACGATTGGAAAAGTCGATCTGCAGCTCTTGCAGAACCAAAACAGCGTCTTTGGGCGGGGTAGTTTGTCCCTGGGTGGATTGACAACCACTGCCTCTGCAAGCGGAACAATCGTAAAGGATGTGCTCTACCTGGATCTGGTCTCACTGGAGGATCTCAAGCTCTACAGATGCGCCTTGACCATAAGCAAGGATTACCTCTCCGGAAGCTACTATGCCTTCGACTCATATGGTGGGATCCGCACTGGGACGGTAACGGGCAGAAAAACATGAAAAGAGGATTCTTGATGCATGGCCTGCTGACCAAACTCATTTCAGCGTTGGCCGTCTAGAATAAAATTTTTTTCCACCATATTCTGTTTCAGCAATCTGGCCGGAGGCCATCAGCCTCTGAATGACATTCCACTCCTTGCCAGCCTGCACAAGGAATTTTTTTACTGCATCCTCTCTTATTGGATGCACTGCCATGATGCTGAGAAGATCTTGCTCTGCATCTCCTGTGGGTGCAAAGGAGTCGCCTTCATATCCCACCAGAAGCTCAACATGCTTTAGCCTTGAACTGAAGATCTGGTAGGCATGATTGATGCTCTCCTCTGGTGGTAACCTGGCCCACTCTTCTGCAGGCGGCCTTGTGGGCACGGAGATGTATGCCACTGTCGGCTTCACATCGGACAGGAAATCCGCTACCAGTTCCAGAGCATGTTCGTCATCGTTGATGTCTCGCAGCAGCATCGTTTCAGTGACAAGCTTACCTCTGTAGATCCTGGAAAAGTCAAGAAATCCCTGCAGAATCATCTTCAGCTCGAGAGATCTATGAGGTCGGTTGATCTTGTGCCAGGCAGTCTCTTCGATGGCATCCACCTTCAGCGAGACCCAGTCAGCTTTGCAGAGCTCTTTTTGAACTTCCTCATCCCATATCAAGGAAGCATTGCTTATCACGGCTATACGTATCCCTAGAGATCTCAACATATCGATCTCTCGGCCAAGATTTATGTCTAAAGTGGGCTCTCCATCTGGAACGAAGGTGAGGTAGTCGATGGCCATACCCAGCTTCCTGGACTTTTCCACCTTCTCCGTGACCTCATCGAAGATCTCCACAGGAGGGTAATAGGGGCGACGTTGGGTTTCCATCTGGGCAGTCCTGCCCACCTGACAGTAGGCACAGGAATAGGTGCAGACCTTGGGCGGGATGTTGTTTATCCCCAGGCTGCGCCCCAGACGCCTGGAAGGGACGGGTCCAAAGGCAATCATCTTTCCAACACCCTCATATCTTTATAGCTTGATGTGGTCGCCAGTGGCAAGGGGCCTGCACCGATCGCCAAGCATCTGCTGCAGATGTGATATGGCCTTCTGTCCTGTGCAGTGCCCTGGCCGCACAATTGAAGGATCAAGTTCCAACAGCGCCTTTGCAGTGGAGGCGATGCGTTCATCGTCGGCGTCAATAAGGTGGAAGCCTCCTATCACTGCATATAGCTTCTCAACCCCCATGATCCTCTGCGAATGCCGGATGGTATTGATCACTCCCGCGTGGGCGCAACCTGTTACAACCACTAATCCTTTGCCCTCGATATTTGCTATCAAGGCCTGGTCGTCCGGGATGGTATCAGGGCAGTATAGATCATCTTTGATCGTCCAGAAGCCGCTCACCGTCTCGAAAGGCACAGACCTCTCCACCTCTCCAGTAGCCATGACGTTCTTTGCTATTCTGACAGGCCCCATGGATTCGAGCATAATTGCACCCGCGTCCTCGGCCTGGGCGCGGCTGAAGGGCGGTCCTATGAACCTCAGAAAAGGATGGCCTTTCAGCTTGGGAGAGAAGATACCGGGATGGGCCAAAACAGGTACTCTGCGGCTCATGCGTCTCAAGATCCCCATCAGGCCTCCGGTATGATCGTAATGGCCGTGGCTCAGAAGGATAAGATCGACATCGTCAAAATCAAGATCCAAGGCGTCGATATTATGAACGGTAACCTGCGGAGATGTGCCTGTGTCTATGAGCATTCTCATCCATTCAGATCCGACATCCATCTCAACGAAGAGGCATAGTCCATGTTGGGACCACATGCTGGCATCTGATGAGCATGCCGAATTTTCCACAATCACACTGAGATTGAATCTCATATACATAGCAATTAGGAGCTTATGCGAATAAATAATTAGTTATTACTACTACTGGGCTCACAAACCCTGTAGGCCTCGGCGGGTTTTTTAGAGGACTGGAATTCGTGTGATCCAGGGGCAGACATATCCACTTTCACCTTTTTCCACCAAAGGCTTTTTTTGTTGTGACACCAACCTTGCTAGTTGAGGGATACCCTTGTCCAAGATAGGAACAATCTCAGCATTATTGCTAATGATGCTGATCTTTTTTGAGAGTGCATCATCCAACGACATCACGCCTTGTGGTACTGCATCGGGAACTGAAACTACAATTGATGAATCGTCCGCCCGAGTAGGACCGCTCGATACATCTGGCGCTCTTCGCCTGTCCGGCATGAATGAGATGCAGCTTTATGAGAATGATCTATTGGGTTTTGCGATGTCGTATCCAAAAGGCTGGTCCTTCATGGAGCCTGATGAAAACGATCAAGGAATAGTCGTTGGTTTTCTGGCCCCAGGAGAGGATGTGAACAATCCCTCGATATACTTGCTTGTTCAGATCGAGACGCTGCCATCCGGTCAGAATATAACTCTGGAGCAATATAGCCAGGCTGTGCAAGGAAACCTCAAAGCAGCCATTCCTGACCTTGAGATATTGACTGAGAGCAGCATCTCAGTTAGCGGGCATCCAGGACATGCCATTGTGTACTCACTAGTGAGCGAGGGTGCTACCTTCAGGGTCTTGAAAGCCTGGACTTTGCGTGGAGACGATGCCTATGTATTCACTTATAACGCTCCCTATGACAGTTATGATGAGTTTGCAGGGGACGTACGCAAGATGATCAACTCCCTGAACGTTGCCAAAAAAATGGCTTAGCTGACATGCAGAGAGATCTCGCAGTACAGACTGAGAACCTGACCAAGCGTTATGGAGATCTTCTAGCGGTAGATCATCTCAGCTTTCATGTAATTGAAGGCGAGATCTTTGGCTTTTTGGGGCCAAACGGCTCAGGCAAGACGACCACAATTCGCATGCTAACAGGCCTGGCCCAGCCCACAGAAGGCCGGGCCACGATCCTGGGCTACCCTGTTCCTGGCGAGGCATCACAGGCCAGAAGATATGTGGGCGTCGTGCCGGACATCTCCAATCTATATGACGAGCTATCTGCGCTCGACAACCTTCTATTCATGGCTAAACTGTACGGCGTGCCCAAGAGAGAGCAGAGATCGAGGGCGGATCAGCTCCTCAAAGACTTTGGCCTATACCTGCGAAAGGATGATCGTTTCGGCACCTTTTCTCGGGGCATGAAGCGAGCCCTGACCATAGCTGCGGCACTGGTCCATGAGCCTCGTATGCTTTTCCTGGATGAGCCAACAGCCGGGCTGGATGTGGTGGCAGCCAGGTCTTTGCGAAATCTCATATCCAACCTGTGCCACAGTGGCCTGACTATCTTTCTCACAACTCACTACCTTGAGGAGGCAGACCTTCTTTGCGATCGCATTGCTATACTGGTACGAGGCAAGATCCTAAAGGTGGATACACCTGAAGCGCTCAAGCGACTTGCCGAAACGCAATCGATAATCGAGTTCTCCTTCGGAGCAGACATCATTCACTTGATTGGAGATCTTCGCCTCATGCTTGATGGAGCAGATGCTTTTATTTTAGAAGAGGATCGCATTCGTGTTCAGGGAGGCGAGCCTTCCAAAATATTCGATGCCGTCCTGCAGTTCTCCAGGGATAATGGGATTGGCATTGAGGCAGCCAACAGCATCCGACCCAGCCTGGAGGATGCCTTTTTGAGGATTACTGGCCTATCCCCATCAGTTATGGCCGCAGAGAAAGGAGGACAGAGAGGAGGCTAGAGATGATGTGGCAAGATGATCTTCGAGGCATATACCAAATAGCCTGCAAGGATATGAGGACATACTACCTCAAGCCCCCTGCCATAAGCTGGGGGATGGTCTTTCCCCTGGCTTGGACGCTTGCCTTCTATTTGCGCAATCCGGGAGATTTTGCAGAGCTGGTGCCGGGCCTGCTCGCCATGACCATGCTCTTCAGCACCACGGCAGCAGAAGCCGTCGTCATCAACTTCGAGCTGCGAGTGGGAACACTTGAGAGGCTGCTCTTGGCGCCTGTGAGCATAACCGCAGTGCTGTTGGGAAAGGTTCTTGGAGGCTTTCTCTTCGGTTTGCTCATGACGACAATTGTGGCCGTGGGATCGATCCTATATCTGGGTTTGTGCCCCGATCCCTCAGGTCTAGTGCTGGTGGCAGTGACTTCTCTGCTGGTCTTCTCCTCTATGGGGGCCTTCTTCAGCGTCTCTGTGAAGGAGGTCTTCGAGGCCCAGACGCTGCTAAACCTGCCTAGATTTCTGATGGTCTTTCTCAGTGGCGTGGTGTATCCCGTCTCAGCCCTTCCAGAGTGGTTGCAATTCCTGGCGCGGCTCCTGCCGCTGACCTACACAGTGCAGGGCTTGCAGGCCTCTTTTTTTCAGAGAGGTAATTCTGTTTTCTTGCAGGACTTTCTTATCCTACTCATATTTTTGATTTTATTTTTATTGCCGGCAGTCCGACTGCTGCACCGGAGGTTCAGGTAAGTTTTGTGGTTTCAATCCTTGTTTTTGTGGAACTTGCCCTCGGACGCGATCATGAACTCATCTCGCGGGTTTTATGAGACGGTGTTTCAATCCCTGTCGGGTTTTCACGCTCGCTGCAACTTGGGATATCTTTCTAAAAATTTTTCTATTTTGCTGTTTCAATCCCTGTCGGGTTTTCACGCTCGCTGCAACGAGGCCTGGATGTCGACCAGTACAACCTGATGATAATAGTTTCAATCCCTGTCGGGTTTTCACGCTCGCTGCAACACAAATCGTGATCATTCATGCTTCTTAATTCATCATGTTTCAATCCCTGTCGGGTTTTCACGCTCGCTGCAACATTTCACTTGTCAGTCTTACTCCCAGGTATCCTACCGTTTCAATCCCTGTCGGGTTTTCACGCTCGCTGCAACACAATGCTTTTTATGATGGTCTTAATTCAGTAGTCATGTTTCAATCCCTGTCGGGTTTTCACGCTCGCTGCAACTTTGTAACATCGGAATTACTCTTTTTTCCAACATGTCAGTTTCAATCCCTGTCGGGTTTTCACGCTCGCTGCAACGACGTCCCGGTCTAGTTTCCCATGTGGTTGTCTTTGGGTTTCAATCCCTGTCGGGTTTTCACGCTCGCTGCAACTATTTTTTTCAACTCTTCTTTTTCCTTGTCGAGGATGGTTTCAATCCCTGTCGGGTTTTCACGCTCGCTGCAACTTCGACACGATATTAGCCGTGTCGATGTGTCCGATGGGTTTCAATCCCTGTCGGGTTTTCACGCTCGCTGCAACCCGAACCGAAGCGCATTATCTGCACTCCGAATGAGGTTTCAATCCCTGTCGGGT
>JAUCQD010000059.1 GCA_030372945.1 Methanothrix sp.
CAGAGACCATGAGTACTAGGACTCTCCAGCCAGCTTGAGCACAGCTTCTCGTGTTTGTTCAGCCAGGCGGAATCCTAGCTCATTTAGCCTGTCCAGTGAAGGCTCCACCGCTACCAGAAGACCCACACGTTTCGCATCTAAAAGCAAGCCTAATGTGCCCTTAATTGGTATTCCCCTTGCCTTTGCCACTCTGCGTGCCAGAGCGTCATCTAGAAGTGCGATGCTCCCAGGCATTTCAAGCGCCAGCATTAGTACCTGAGACTCTCCAGGCCCAAGATCAGTTATTAGTGTTACTGCTGATGTGCTGATTGGTGCCTGTATCCTGACCCATTCGATGTTCTCTGGTTGTGGCAGGTCTAATCCTTTCTCAATTCCTGCGTACAGTTCTGCCACAACGAAAGGTGGAACGATGATTGATCCAGCAAGAGAATGAATGATATCCAAAAGGCCTATTTGATGCAGATACTGTAATGGTGATGTATTGCAGATGACCTCAGACAAGACCTGCCTCCGCTATGAGTTCTTCTTCCGTAAGGCTAAAGGTATTAACGCCGTAACTGGCAAGCTTGGCTAGGAAGACGGTCCGTGGTATTCCAGCAAGCCTTGCTGCAGCTCCGGAGGATAATCTTCCAAGTTCAAAAAGCTTTACGGCGGCAGCCATCCTCAACTCCTTTCCGAATTCATCAGGAGACAACTTCAAGGCTAGTGAAGCATCATCCGGCACACGTATGACGATCTCGCTCATATCTTCTAATTCTTCATTGATAGTTATTGTATCTTTGCTTTTCCTCTATAAGCACAAGTCCGTCCACAGATTTCAGCTCACCCACAGCCTTACTTCAACCGGCAGATCCATCCATTCACCCTTGTAAACGTATCGCGGACACGTCGAATCCCAGCCGCGAGAGCAGCACCACCAGGCCGAGATGAGCGCTGTGGCCAGGCCCACCTGCTCGACTGTGTACAGCCGCGCTGCAATCATCCAGAAGAAAAACCCACAGCCTGCATCGAAGACGCTCGTGAATGCCATGAAGAGCGAGTTCCTGTACAGCTGATCGCTGAGCATACCTGCAGCATGCCTCCAGGCCAAAGCCCTCATCTCGAGCGTGCAGATATGCCTCAGGTCCATGTTACAGTCACAATTCACGAAATTATACCATGTAGCTAAAAACAGTTTCCCTCGAAAGATCTGCCCTGATCCCCCTCTGCCTTGCTGTCAGCCTCAGAGATCTGCCCTCCCGCGAAGACCCGCTCCTCCAGGAGGGCCTTTTTCAATCGAAATTTAGTATGCGACAAGAAATATATTTATACTATTTTGCATTGAGCATAGTAGCGTATCCGCCATCAGTCTCTCCAGCCTCCTCATGCAGGCGAGCGCCTCCTCCCCCTTCGCAGTCGTCTTATACCTGAATACCTCGTCCTCGGCGCCAATCGCCAGGCCGTTCCTGATGGCCTGATTGTCAGCTCAAAGGTTATTTGATCTTCATGAAACCGAGTCGGCCTCTGATAAACTGCTTCCCTGATTCATTTGCGGTTTAATAGGTCAAGAAGATCGTTGGTTGTGTATACTTTAGCTGCCTTTTGCATCTTGAAATGATTGTCATTGGACCCTATGGGACAGCAGAGTTGCATTGCAGAAGCCAGGATCGGCGTATCTTTTTCATCGATGTCTTTCATAATCTCATATGCCGCTTCCACTTTTTCTCGGTATAGGTCAAATGCGCTATCCTGACTTCTTCCAGGATATATTTCTCTGCAAATTCAAAGAAAAGGCTTTGGGATTTTCTTACCCTCTTAGCTTTAATATAGCTCTTATATTTCTCGATCTCCTTCAATCCATAATCGGGAAAATAAATACAGAATAATTTTGATTTTATCAAATGCGAATTGGTCGAATTATCTTTGAGAAGGGCCGAAATTATGATATTCGTATCGACTACAATCCGAGGCTCTTTTTCTCTTCCTTCCATACCTTCTCTCGCACTTCCTCTAAAACAAGCAGATCTTCATTGCTTAGGTCCAGATCTTCTGTCGCTCTTCTAAACAACACCCATCTTATCTCTTCTTCTTTGACGAGGTCCTCGATCTTCTTTTTTAGAGGTTTCATAGGCAAGAAATCTGGTATCTCGACCTCGATTACACCCGCTCAATCACCACATACTCATTTGTCCTTATAGTTCATAAACTCTTTGTTGTACTGGCAGTTAGAGCACCGTCTTTGGTGCAGTGACAAATGAGGGTGAGGGCGAATATTACTTTTTTCGTCTCGCTCCTCCGGGCCAGCTCCTTCACAGCCACCATGCCGTTTGTACATGGGCAAGGAATAGGGGATCGCCAGGTGGAATATGACCTTAGGCGGCGGCCCCCTGGTCCAGACAGTCGTTGCAGGAGCCCTTGAGCTTCACGTCCGTCTGGACAGACTGCAAATTGTCGGTGCTGCCGGTGTGCAGACTGTCCAGCATCGTGACCTCATAGTCGTCAAACAACGCCTTTGCCAAGTTGGGGCCGATGAATCCCGCTCCCTCTGTGACCAGTACATTCATAATTCCATTGTTTCTCATCAGATAAAAGTGTCCGCTCTTAGTGATGATTTCAATGGTTTCCGTCAGTTTAAGAAATATTTCCTTCTAAAGCCTTAGCTATCCCAGCCGCCCCCTCTTATCCTGTCTCTTA
>JAUCQD010000060.1 GCA_030372945.1 Methanothrix sp.
ACGGCCTCGCCAGTGCCTATCAGGCGATCCCTGTTCCGGATCACCGCAGGGACATGAGCGATCTCATAACGCCTTGGCTCGCGTTCCCTTATGCTTCCGCCGAGGAGCCTGAACGCCTCAAGGAAAAATGATGCTATGAAATGCGGCTGCAGCCTCCTGGCCTGTGCCCTCTCCATCTCCTCCCTTATGCGCATCACCTGGGTTAAGTCCATGCTGTCATGCACCAGGGCTCTCTCTTCTATCAGTGCGATGAGCTGCTGTCTGTCCAGAGCCTTGTCTATCACCTGATTGAGCCAGGCCCTCGCTTCAGGGCTATCGCCTTGCCTTATGGCATTTATGAGAAGCTCTCGGAGAGATTTGTTATCGAAAGTCACCTTCCCCAGGATGTCGAAGACCTTTCCTCCAAGTGCTCTGCTCTCCTCCTCCAGTTTGCAAAGCAATAGATTGTAAACCTCTCCCTCACGAGTCTCGGCTGCAACGAGATTCCAGAGATGGCAGGTCTCCGTCTGTCCTATCCTATGAATCCGCCCGAACCTCTGCTCAAGCCTATTGGGATTCCAGGGTAGATCATAGTTGATCATGAGGTGGGCTCGCTGAAGGTTGATACCCTCTCCAGCGGCATCTGTGGCCACAAGAATTAAAATATCCTTGTCCTGAGTGAAAGCCTCCTTAGCCTTCTTTCTCTCCTCTCGACCCATGCCTCCATAAATGGTGGTCAAGACCTCCTGATGCCCGAGCTTATTTCTGATCCGTTCAGCCAAATAGTTCAGAGTGTCTCGAAACTCGGTGAAGATAACGAGCTTACGCCTGTGGCCATGGGCATCGAACATTTCTCGATTATTATCAAGAAGTTTTGAAAGCTCATCCCACTTCCTATCTTTCTCACTAGCCCTGACTCTTCTTGCGAAACCTTCCAGTTCTCTTAACCTGGTTATCTCCAGTTCCAGCTCGGCTATGGTTTGGGATGCTGTGGCCTGATCTACTACCTTCTCCTCAGTCGCCTCGACTTCAGAGTCGGGAGCATCCTCCAAATCTTGAATTTCATCCTCTGTTAGATACGGCAGATCCTTCGCTACCTCAATCCGTGCCTCTGCACCTCGCTTCAGCAGCCGCTCTTCCCTGAGGCGTTTTTCAAGCCGCTCCCTGCGCCGCCTCAAAGATTGATATATGGCCTCTGGGGAGGATGCCAAACGACGCTGGAGAGTCGTCAGCGCAAAGCCTACAGTTCCTTTGCGGCCGTCGTTTTCAAGGGCGTCGGCTCGATTGAATTCCTCACGAACGTAGTCCGTAACTCTGGCATAGAGATCAGCTTCAAGGTTGGAGAGGCTGTAGTTAACAGTATAAGCGAGCCTCTCAGGGAAGAGGCGTTTTCCGTCGAATTTAAGCAAGTCCTCTTTGACCATGCGTCTCATAAGATCTGAGACATCGACGCTATGCACGCCATCACGGAATTTGCCCTCGAATCTATCACCATCAAGAAGGGCCATGAAGAGCTGGAAATCCTCAGGTTTTCCGTTGTGAGGGGTGGCTGTGAGCAGCAGGAAATGACGGGCGATTCTGGACAGAAGCTGGCCAAGGTGATAGCGTTTGGTATATTTCACTTCGCCGCCAAAAAAGGTGGCTGACATTTTATGGGCCTCATCGCATATTATAAGATCCCAATCTGTCTGGGCCAGTTTGGCCTGGAGTTCATCATTCCTGCTCACATGATCGAGCCGGATGATAGCCAGATTTTTCTCGGCGAAAGGATTGCCACTACGGGACGCCTCGACGGTCTCCCTCGTGATAATATCAAAAGGCAGATGGAATTTGCTGCCAAGCTCATCCTGCCACTGCTCTACCAGGCTTCCAGGAGAGCATATCAGGCATCTGTGCAGGTCCCCTCTCACCAAAAGCTCCTTGATGAGGAGCCCTGCCATGATGGTCTTGCCAGCACCAGGGTCATCTGCCAAGAGATAACGCAATGGCTGGCGGGTGAGCATTTCTCTGTACACAGCGGTTATCTGATGAGGTAAGGGATCTACCAATGATGTATTGACCGCAAGAAGGGGATCGAATAGATAGGCCATGCGGATACGACGGGCTTCTGATACCAGGCGGAACATAGCACCATCTGCATCGAAAGACCAGGGCAATCCCGCCGACGCGATCTCAAGGGTCGGCTCACGATCGCGATAGAGCAGCTCGCATCTCGGATTGCCAGTGCTGTCTTTATAGGTCAACTCTACGACGTTAGAGCCATGCCATTTTGCCTGGATTACTGTAACAAGGCCATCGGGCAGTATGCCCTTCACTAGGGTTCCAATTGTTAGATCTTCAAGGCGCGCCATAGCTGACGAGCCAGTCGGCATTCAATCCTCATAAGAGTTGCTCAGGGAAGAGTGGTCAGTGTAGGGTGGAGAAAATTGAATTCCTTTTACTCGTAATCTTGTGCGGAAGTCCCACCCCCCCGGCATCCTTTTATGATATTGGCCTTCAAGGAAAAATTTAACATCAAGCAGCAACACACACTCTGAATTAGTAGGAGGTTTGTTCTTGCCAGAAGTCGACCCGCTAATTTTGGCGCTAGTTCCTGCTTTTGCTGCCGGATTCGCAATACAGCAGTTTTTGGAATTAGTCGACCCGATAATCGTGAGATTTGGTCTCAAAGATTCAGATAAAAAGTTGGTTTTAGGGGTTTTATCTCTAGTTCTCGGCGCTCTTATCGTCTTATTTACGCCTGTTCGCATTTTAGACAGCCTCGGATACAAGATCCCATTGCTTGATGGCGCTGTAACGGCCCTGTTCATCAGTGGCGGCACAGAAGGTTTGAACTCAATCATAAAGTTCCTAGGGTACGCAAAAGAAAAGGAGAAAGCCGATGCTGCTGAGGCAAAAGCAACTTCTGGCGTAGCTGCACGTGCACAGATGCTTATGCTGAACAGAGCCCCGAAAAGCTGACGAGGCCGAAGACTTCTATTTTTTAAATTTTCTTGGCGCTTGGCTTGACTGCACTGATCTTGATGCTCAGAACCGAATCGGCCACTTCTTCAAGTTGCTCTGCCGATATCTTCGGGCTCTCGACTCTGGCCGATTCTGCAGTCTCGCAGATGAGGGACTCGATGGGAAAGCTCGACTCTGCTACTACCCTTATATCCTGGAAGCCAACATTTTTTATGATCTCCAGGTATTCTTCCTTCATAATGGCTCCTGCCAGACATCCGATATATGCTTCTGTGGACCTCTTCACGAACTCGGGCAGCTCTCTTTGCAATACCACATCTGAGACGGCCAGCCTTCCACCGGGTTTCAGAACCCTGAAGGCCTCCTTGAAGACCATCTTCTTGTTCGGGACAAGATTGATGACGCAGTTGGATATTACCACGTCCACGTAGTTGTCGGCCACAGGCATGTTCTCCAGGTCACCTTGCCTGAAGTCTATATTCGAATATCCAGCTTTGCGAGCATTGGCGCGGGCTTTGTCCACCATTTCTGAAGTTATATCCACGCCTATTACCTTTCCAGATGACCCAACCTTTGTGGATGCGAGGAAGCAGTCGAACCCGGCCCCAGAGCCCATATCGAGGACAGTCTCACCCTCTTTTAGGGTTGCAAGAGAAACAGGATTACCACAACCAAGTCCGAGATTTGATTCAGGAGGAGCAGCCTGAATCTCTTCTTCACTGTAACCCAGCCTCCTGCATATCTCTTCTGAGACATCCGAACAACCACAACAGCCCCGAGAGGCATAGTAGGATGTGGCCTGCTTGGCAATGCGGGCATAGCCCTCCTTCACAGCTCTCTTGATCTCTCTCTCTTTCATCGTCATTGCAACCCGTACCCTTATTCTTAGGCCGTTATTAAGGTTTCTTTATCGCTGTCTTTATCATTTCCTTCCGCAAGCTATATCCTCGAAAAGGGCAGTCTATCATTAAATTCAGGAGAGATGACATAATGAAGATTCTGGCCATAAACGGCAGTCCGAAGATGAATGATGGAAACACAGCCCTGATTTTGAATCCTTTCCTCGATGGAATGAGGGAAGCTGGTGCCGATGTGGAGCTGTTTTACACGAGGAAGCTAAATATCGGCCCGTGCAATGGAGACATGAGCTGCTGGTTCAAAAATCCAGGAACATGCGGTCAGAGAGACGACATGCAGATGCTCTTGCCAAAGCTTGCGCAAGCGGATGTAATCGTGTGGGCCAGCCCTGTTTATTATTCAGGCGTCACTGGCCCTCTTAAAAACCTGATGGACAGGCAGTTACCTATCCATATGCCAGGGGAGCAGGGTTCCAAAAGGCAGACGATTGTCCTCGTCTCCACCTGCGGTGCCTGGGAGTTGTCCACGTTCGACCCGCTTCTGGCTCAGATGAATGCGATTTACAACAGGCCTGACGCAAGCACAAATTTCGCCGGAGCTCTGCTGCGGCCCATGGCCGAAGGCATGAAGGAGATGATAAAAGCCGGAGAGATGGACAAAGTTGAATGCATCTTCCTGGCTGCAAAAGAGGCGGGCCGCCAGTTGGTGAGAGAGGGCAAGATCTCCGAGGATCTGCAAAGACAGGTGAGTCGGGAACTCATGCCCAGGGATGCATACTACAAGGCAGCCCAGCAGATGGCAGAGCAGGCCCGAAAATCGATGAAGAAGTGAACACGGGGGATTTGAGCATAATGTCCAAGACTGAGTCTTGTTTAAAGGATGCTTTTGCGGGCGAGTCACAGGCAAACAGGAAGTACACTGCCTTTG
Organism: Methanothrix sp.; assembly: GCA_030372945.1. Classification (GTDB taxonomy): domain Archaea; phylum Halobacteriota; class Methanosarcinia; order Methanotrichales; family Methanotrichaceae; genus Methanothrix. The sequence continues at coordinate 4,729 of JAUCQD010000060.1, forward strand.
CAGCCCAGGCTGAGAAGGACGGATATTTGCAGGCTGCGCGGCTCTTTCGTGCCGCTGCCGAGGCAGAAGCCATTCATGCAGCCAATCACCTGAAGGCGCTGAAGGCTGTCAAGAGCACCAAGGAGAACCTGCGCGAGGCCATAGCAGGAGAGACGCATGAGTTTAAGGAGATGTACCCGGAGATGATCAAGACTGCCGTGGATGAGGGTATGAAGGATGCAGAGCGTACTTTGAGCTACGCCAATGCTGTAGAGCAGTATCATGCTAAACTCTACCACGAGATGCTGGAGAGCCTGGACTCCAAAAAGGATTCATTCCCATACTTCGTATGCCCTGTTTGCGGCATGACTGTGGAGCGCGAGCCTCCGGAGAGGTGCCCCGTATGTAAAGTGAAGGGCAGCATGTTCAAGAAGATCGAATGAACAATCGCAAAGGATTTACCCTGCCAGCATAATCATCTACTATGAGATATCTGATGTTTTTAGCGCTGCTGAGCATATTGCTCTGCAGCTCAAGCGCTTTTTGCCAGATGAATAGCACTCCGTCAGAGGAGCTGAACTCTTCTGCCTTAAGGTCTTTAGTAGCGGATGCGTCGTCTCAGTCCCAGTCCTACCGCTTTCTGATGGAGATGGAACAGAACACGGACCTGGCCAACCTCACCACCGGAATTGTCCAGACAGTCTACACGCGCACAATCAGCGCCGGCTCCATGAACATGAGCACCAGATCCCTTAAGATTGTCATGGCATCTCTCACCCTGCCAAAGGGCGACGAGGTAAATGCCACGGCTTATGCACTGGATGAGTATCTTATCAATGACTCCCTCTATTTGAAGATTGATGGGAACTGGACATACATGAGGCTCCCTGAAGTTGCCGAAACATGGTCGCAGCAGAACACCATGAAGCAGCAAATCGATATGCTAAATCGATCCAATCTAACTATGCTTGGATCGGAGGTCGTGGACGATCAGGACTGCTACATACTCTTTGCGAAGGTTAATGCCTCAGCAATCGCCGAGCAGATCTCGAAGCAGACCGGCCCATCTCTTCCTGTGCAATTCATAAACTTGTCTGAACTCTTCCGGAACACGACTCTGAATGCCTATTACTGGATCGCAAAAGATGCTCACCAGCTTAAGAAGGCAAAGATCACAGAGAGCTTTACCTTCAATCCGGCGTACCTGGGACTGCCAACTAATGAGACTGAAGATATCGAGATGAGGGTTAATACTACGATCTCAATGCGCTTCGAGGACGTAAACGAGAGTGTGAATATAATCCTCCCGGCGGAGGCCGGGATGGCCATGCCATTTCCACAGAATCTGATCGCCACTAATGTTACTCAGGCCTCAACAAAGGCCTGAGCTTTTTCATGTCGATCTCATCCTGCCAAACAGCTCGCAGCGCAGTCCCTTCACCTCGGAGACGATCTCTTTGCGGGCTTCATCGATCTTATGTGCGATCATCTCCTGCGCCACAGCGATCCTGTCCAGCTTTGTGACTACAGTGCCAAGCTTCGAATCGATGCTTTCGAGCTTCGCGTCTACGCTGGAAAGCCTTGAATTGGTCTCCTTGAAGCCGTCCTTTACGACTACTATCAGCTCTTTGAGGAACACAGTTGCGGTGTCAAGTCGTGAGTCGGTCTCCCGTTCTCCTGCGATCTTGTAAAATCCATCCCAGGCTCCTTTTGGCTCAGTGAAATGCGCCTGAATGTCTTCGACCTTGATCAATGGGTCTTCAATCTTTATTGCCTTGCAAAACCTCTTCAGATCGGATTCTTCTCCTTCAGCCACCACGAGAACCCTGCCGTCTGGCAGATTCCTCACGAATCCCTTAAGATCCAGCGTCCTGGCCATTGTCACTACTCTAGACCTGTAGCCAACATGCTGAACCCTTCCTGTGACAAGAGCTGTTAGTCGGAGCATCGCATTATCCTTAACGCTCTTCGAATATAAGGCTGACCTCCATCTCATATCATGCCCAGGTAAACAGCGAGCTTCGCGAGAATCGTCGGCCCCACTACGAGCACCCACACTGTGCGGTCGCAATCGAAGATCCTCTTTCCTTCCATGGGTCAGAAGATTGAATGCGGCCAAGATAAGGTTGATGAAGAGCGGGAAGCCGATGGCTGTCAGCCGCAGAGGACTTTTAAAAGTGCCGCTCGCCAAGAATTAAGAATGCAATGAGCAGGGCGACAAGCGAAAGGAACAGATCTATCAGCTCTGTGTAGCAGATCATACAATTTTCATGAGACTGGAATAGCAACAAGGTGGCTGAAGAGGAGCACCCAAGTATTGAATCAGGTCCATATCCTCATCAGCATTGCTTTGTTGACATCATGCATGTGCCTTATCCTGTGAGGCAAGCCCGCCGATTCTGCTCTTGCGGTGCCTCATGACGTGGCGCGAGCGTTTTCCTATCATCTCTCCGATCTTGACCCACTCGCCCGTCTCTTCATCTTTCTCATACTGCTCTTTCACGGCCGACCAGGCTGCTTCGTGAGATGCCTTTTCGCGTGCTGCGTCATCTGTAACATCATAGTCTTCCCAGAAGCTGTTGAAGGCCTTCATGTAAAGGGTCTTGGCACGGCTGGGCAGGTTTCGCACGCTTTTGGGCAGCTCGCTTATGCTCTTGTATGGCATCAAATACACCTCCTGTCAATGTTTGAGCACTTGATAACTCACTTACTATGAGTACTCCTAGTTAAAAGGTTTGGGGTGCTCCAGTGGAACGCATCGAAGCACTGGCTTTTGCAGGCTTCATTGTGGCAGGATTATCATTCCCGCCTTGCTCCATAGCAGCTTGCCATCATCCCCTTTTATCGCAAGGACATCGCTGCCTTGAATTTCTCCCAGCATGTATACGATCAGGTCCTCCTTTCCGTCCCCAGTCAGATCAGGCCCTGCTAAAGCAAATGGTAGGACGTTGCCAAAAGCCCTCTTCCAGAGCTGCTTTCCGTCGCTCCCTTGAAGGACGGCCAATTCATTGCTGGTGTTATTTCCTTCGAAGCTCATCAAGTAGACCAGCAGCTCGTCCCTTTCGTCTCCAGTAAGATCCTGCACAGGGACTGCAAGGGCAAAGCTCTCAATGGTATTGTTCCACAGCTCTGTACCATCCAGTCCGTCGATTGCCGCGATGGTAGTAGTGATGTTCTGCATTGATTCGTCCAGTACATATGCTGCAGCGATGCCATCCTGATTATTGTCGTCGGTAAAGTTGCCTGCAGGGTATTCGATGGCAACAGCGCCTGTAAAGATCTTCGCGCTCAGTTCTGTGCCGTCAGAGCCATCGATTTGGACGATCTTGGTTATAACTGTACCATTAAGGCTATCGATGCCAATTATGTGCACCAGAAAATCAGAGGCATCATCACCGGTGATGTCTTTTGTGGGGTAGGCAAAGGTTGCAGCCAGTATTTGGGGCCTGCTCCAGATCTCAATGCCTGTGCTGCCGTCCAGAGCTGTGACACTGCTGTACGGGATGGACTGCATGCCCGCGAGGAGAACGTTCACCATGACGTCCGTCCGTCCATCGCCGTTGAGATCTCCCGCAGGAGACGCAAAGGCAATGGAGTCTGGATAGTCCATCTGCCATAATGTACTTCCATCATCACCGCTCAGGGCAGATATCTCAGTTTGAAGGAGATCGGTCTTTGGGTCGCTGGTGATGTTCATTGCCAGCAGGTCTGAAGCATTGTCCCGGCTGAGATTGGAGATGGGAAATGCGATGTTTATTGATCCCTGCATGGGTGCAGAGACATTTTCCTGTGCCGCCCCAAAGGCCTGCAACAGAAGCAAAGATGCCAAATAAAATGCTGCCGCTTTTATGATAAATCCTCCTTGAGTCTTCGACTGAGGATGGATTTCAAAGATATGAATTTAACTGTTCCAAGAAAAAATTGATCAAAATCCTCTCATCCTCTCCTTGGCAGCTGCCAGCTTTTCCTTGGCAGCCTGCATGTCAGCTGCCATTTTCTCTTTGTTGGACTCAAATGTCGTCTTCCTTGCCTCTGCTGGGCTGGTAACCTTGCCGCTGGCCGCAGCGTTACTTGTTGCATTGGCCTGAGACGGAGCAGTCGTAGTATCCGGGCAATAGCCTGGCATGAGAAGCGATGCGTCCTCATTCACTGTTATGCGCAAATATTGCAGGAAATCCACTAAAACTTCCTCGTCAATGGCCCCGTCCATCACCACCAGCGCAGGGGTTTGGTTAGTTGGCTGATAAGCTACGAATATCTGGTTCTGGACCATTCCACCTACTGCTGGCATGCCGCCGACGCTCAGCAATTCGCTGCTGTAGTTTGCTTGTGCCAATGCTGGATTAAAGGCCTCGAGCAAGGATTTCATAGCTGCAGGCTCGAGCATTGTCTGGGGGGCCTGGCAGGGGTAGAGGAGATGCAATGTGACCCTGCTGCCGTTAAGAAGCAGCGATGCCATTAACTCTCTTCCTGATGTGTAGTTCTCTTCGCTCAGTGTTTCTGTCTCTACATCGACATTTGTTGGCAAGGTAAAGCCGAGCTCTGCATAGTTTTTCAGTGGCGCAGAGATATTTGTGAGCTTTACACCGTCTCCTGCTGCCGGAAAAGAGCTCAAAAGGCCTATCAAGATACAGCATAAAAACATCATCAGACAGGGCGAAACCAATCTGTTTGACAAAATTACTAAAGTCATCCAATCCACCTCATTGCTTAATTGATCTTCACTCCACTTTTGATTTCTTATCATCGGTGTAGCACTTTAACTATAAATCCGTTTTCCATATTTGTTACTAGATTCTTTTTTCTCGATCTATCTCCAACCCAGCTGCCATCCGCTCCGATATGATAATATATCTGAATAAAGGCCGTATATTGTGCATCGATGAAGAATGTGCATTGATGAAGAGACAATGAGTGGAGGAAAAGTCTTGAAATTTGCATTAACGACGCTCTGTTTTGCGGCAGCCGTACTGGTTCTATCCATGGCGTCCGCGGCATCTGTGGTCATAAACGAGATGGAGCTGAACCCGCCTGAGGGCGGTGCCGATTGGGTTGAGCTATACAACTCCGGAAACGATAGCGTTGACATCAGTGGGTGGACGGCAACCATCACCGATGGCAGCTGGGTTGGAAAGTTTCCAGCCGTTCCAGCAGGAACTATAATTGCAGCAAATGGATTCTATGTTCTGAACGGTCAGTCTTCCTGGAACCATGACAACGGAGGGTTCGTAACTTTATTCAATGCTGCTGGAGAAAAGATGGACGAGACAGCCACCAGACAGGACACTCTAAACAACGACTTTACCTACGGCAGGCATCCTGATGGACGTGATACAAATTCGGATGGCGATTGGGGTCTTGGCTATGCCACAAAAGGGAGATCCAATGTCCGCTGAACCATTCAGAGAGATTGGGACTATCGATTTAGGAGTGTGGAATTGAAATGAGTCTGATATCTGGAAATGTTAAGATGGCTCTGCTGGCCTTCTGTGGGCTTGTTGCTATCTGCAGCTCAAGCCTTGGCGACGTGGTGATCAACGAAGTGGAGCTCAGCCCGTCTGATAATGGTACTTTATGGGTGGAGCTTTATAACACCGGTGATGGCGCAGTTGATCTTTCCGGATGGACGGTAAAGATCGAGGATAAGCCTTGGGCAGGCCCTGTTGCCTTGAGCGGCACCATCGATCCCAAGGGATTCAAGGTGGCCGAGGGTCAGTCGAGCTGGGTCACCAGCGGAAACGGAACTGTTTATCTCATCGACATAAGTGGCACAGTGGTTGATAAAACGCCCGAGCTGAGTGACCTGGAACATAACGATTTTACATATGGGCGATTCCCTGACGGCAAGAATACAAATACCAGGGCGGACTTCTTCTTCATGAGGGCAAGCAAGGGCCGATCAAACAGCGTGTAATTGATCAATTGGCTTATTGCAAACTTTTTTATTTCCAAATCGCTCTATCCAGTAGACGACTATATCATCTGATCGCCCAGGAGTTACAGCTGCACAAATTGTGCCCGTGAAGAAGATTCAATATGATGAGATGAGTGAAGAAAAAGACAGAGGCATCGTTATCCCGGGATACCTCAGAAGGCTCACCAATTTTGAGCGATATCTGCTCTGGAGCGCAGAAAATAATCTGGCTGCAGTTGCTCGTGTCATTGGGGATGTTCAAGAAGAGAGGCTGAGAGAGGCTATAGATTCAGTTGGCGCAGTGCACCCCCTGATGAGCGCAAGAGTCGTAATTGATCAGCATCATGATGTCTGGTTCTCGACTGACCATGCCCAAAAGGCTACACTACGCACTGTATCAAGAACTTCTGAAGAGCAGTGGTTTGAAGAAGTCAGGTCTGAGTACCTTGTGCCTTTTGATCCTGAGAGAGGGCCGATGATACGGTTCGTGCTCGTACGCTCAAAGGATGTCTCAGAACTCATCGCCTTTTCTCAGCACTGCATCTGCGATGGGATATCCCTCGCAAAACTGCTCCGCGATATTCTTGCCAGCTATTCAAATCGGGCAGAAGTAAGCCAACCCATTCTCCCGCCCAGAACAACTGATTACATTAAGAAGGATAATAATTTATTTTTATCCTCTGCAGATA
>JAUCQD010000061.1 GCA_030372945.1 Methanothrix sp.
GGTTTTTGGAAAAATTTCCATTCGGCCATTTATCCAGAGGATCTTCGCGGACTGCACGATCTCCAAATGGCTTTGGACTATCGGATAGCTAGCTTTAATGATGCTGTTTTTTGGTTTAACATTTTTTTGAATAGTTTAAAATATTAATTGTATTTAGTATAGCATCTGAGTTTCTTAGATAATTAGAAATACAGACTGAACCCAGATACGATTAAGGTGGATGAGTATGTTCGAAAAAGTATTGATACCAACTGATTTTTCTAAGCATGCGCGCAAGGTGATTGAGTGTGCTGGCGAGATTCCTGGAGTAAAGGAGATAGTGCTTCTAAATGTGATATCCAGGAGCGTCATCACAAGGGTGTGGGACCCTGTGGCAGAGCTCAAAGAGGTGGAGAAGAGGCTGACCGAGGAGAAGAAGGTCTTAGGAACTCCAGATATAAATGTAAAGGTAAGGGCGGTCTCTGTATTGGAGGGTGAAGTGGCAAGTGCCATTCAAAAGGTGGCTGAGGAGGAGAAGGTATCCCTCGTTGCCATGGGCGCTCGAGGAAAGAGTCTGATTGAGAGCGTCCTCCTGGGGAGCGTCTCCAGAAATGTGCTGCGCTTTGGAGATACGCATCTACTTGTCATGCGCTATAAGGTTTTGGAGAACGGAGATCTGGAGAAGCACTGCAACAGGATTTTCTCCAGAGTTCTCTTTCCCACAGACTTCTCCCAACCCTCAGAGGTGGCGCTTTCATTCCTTAAGAATTTGCAGGGAATTGGTGAGCTGATATTGCTCAATGTGGTCTCAAAGGGTGAGACCGAGGAAGAGATCAATGCTTTCGTTGCTGAGGCAACGAATAAGGTCAATGAGATCGCAGGGGAGCTTGTTAAGGGTGGCATAAAGGTCACTCCGAAGGTCACCGTCGGAAATCCTGTTGAGGAGATAAGGTCTTTAGCTGATGCGGAGGACGTCTCTCTCGTTGCCATAAGCTCACAGGGCGCAGCAGCCATCAAGAAGGGACGGATCGGAAGCACAGCCTATGATGTGGCCAACTCTTCGACCAGGCCGGTTCTTATCCTGAGAAGGTCGAAGATAGCGATCTATTAGTAAGACAGGGTATGTGCAAGCTCGCTAGATAAGAGGGGTCCCGAAGGACTCCTCTTCCAGATCCATCAGATCGCGCCAGGCCGATTTGCATTCACAGTCTAGCTCATCAAACACCCTTGTGTCCTGGGCGATAGCATGGGCCCGGATGGCCTCGGCCACTGCAGAGTCGCACTTGCCGCAGTTATGCGGGCCTCGCCTGGTTCCTGCACCTACGGGATCGCAAACGATCGTTCCTCGAACGCTCTTCAAAATCTCCAGTGCTGACCACAGCCATGGCGGTCTGAATTCACCTCGTTCCCACAATCTCTCAGTCTGTGTATTGCGCTGGACATTGCATAAATTAAGAGAGAGAACTTCTGCATAGCCTCGTGCTGATTTCGCAGATGCTATGGCATCTCTCATGGCCTCGCCCTCGGAGAGCAGAGGTGGCTTTAACAGAAGATACGCTTTTACCCGTCCACCCTGCCTGTGGACCTCCTCAGTGGCTTTTACGAAGTCCTGGAAGCTGAAGCCCTTGTGAATGATGTGTTCGCGGATAAGATCGTTCGAGCTCTCAAGGCCTATGGCAAACTCGGTATCCAGGCGGGAGAGACACGCCTCGACCATGTCTGGGTTTATGTACTCCGGCCTGGTCTCTATGACCAGCCTCTTTATCCCCCTAGCCTCCAGGCGCTGCAATATCTCGTCTCGGGCCACATCGGGCATCTCCTGCGGGTCCAAGAAGCTGCCGCTGGTATAGATCTTGACCACCTGGACCTCTGGAGAGCTTCTTTGCATGGCCCGCTCAAACTGGGCCACCAGATCATCAGCCGATGCAGGTGCTCCTTCGCTGGCATACCCGCACATGGTGCAACGGTTCCAACTGCATCCAACAGTGCGAAGGATCATAGTAAGGGCCGCTGCCTTGCGGCCGTCCAGCAAGTCCTCAGAACGCCAGACGGCCACAGGGAGTGTGAGGTCCAGTCGTCTTTTATCTTTGGCCATTGATCCCCTTGCAGATCATAAGTTCTATCATCCCAAATACTGCAATGCACTTATGGCAGCTGAGGCGCCCGAGCCGACTGCTGTTGCAACCTGCATTCGTCCGCCTGTCAGGTCCCCTGCGGCGAAAACACCAAGCATGCTGGTCTCCTGCGACAGCCGGTTGACCTTCACATATCCTCCTTTGGTCATCTCCAAGCCCAATGCCTCGGCAAGCTCAGAATTGGGCCTCATTCCCATCTCAACAAACACGCCGTCCACCTTCAGCGATCTGGGGGTATTTCCAACCTTGAACTCAACGCTTGTCACTGACTGGTCGCCCAATATCGCTGTTATTTCAGCACCGAAGGTTGCAGCATAATTGGATAGCGTCTTTATGCGCTCCAGGTACACCGACTCTGCCACCAGCCTGTCGCGCGATGAGAGAAGATGGACCTTGCCACAGATGTTGGCCAGATACAGTATCGCTCTGGCGGCTCCGTTGCCGTAGCCCACAACTGCAACTGTTTTATTCCTGAAGAGTGCACCGTCGCAATGCACACAGTAGGAGACGCCCCTAGATGTGAACTCCTTTTCGCCAGGAACGCCGATCAAGCGATGGCTAGCTCCCGTGGCCAGGATGACGGCCCGGGCCTCATACTGCCAATTCTCTGTCTTCAAGCGGAAGAAGTCTCCGAGGTTCACAATCTTTTCAACATGTTCGGCTTGGTTCTCTGCGCCGAACTTCAGGGCCTGTGCCAGCATCCTCTCTGAGAGCTCTATGCCCTGTATGCCATCGGGAAATCCAGGATAGTTCTCGTAAAGGCCGCCCATGGACTGTTGCGAGCCGTAGACGTTGCCCAGCACCAGCGTCTTCTTTCCGCCCCTCGCGCAATACATGGCCGCAGTCAGCCCCGCGGGACCTGCTCCTACTATGATGACATCATGCAAGCGAACTCACCTATAGGATTGTCCGGCTCAAGGTAGATAAAGGGTATGCAGTCTCGAGGAATGGCTACACAGGCAGGCCATATTACCCGCAATGTTTTTAGACTAGGAGGTTATTGGAGGAGATGCCCCGTGCAGCACCGCGCCGATAGTGTAGCGGTTATCACTAGGCGTTGCCAACGCCTAAACTCGGGTTCGAATCCCGATCGGCGCACTTGTTTATCCGTAATAAAATGTCTCCAGAAAGCGATTTAGGCGGATAAAAAGATATCGCTGTCATTTACCTTGACATCCTTTTTTTGCCCAAGTCTTAAGGTCGTGAAGATCATCAAAGCAAAAAACAAGGCAAAAATTTCCGCCAGCGAATCTCATCATCGAAGACAGACGGCAGCATCAGCGATGGTATTTTAGGACGATGTCAAGTTAATCGTGCATGTCTCAGTCGTACCACAAGCTGCAATGGAGGCTTGATCGGAATGACTTTTCCGGCATTTGCTTAAAAGCTTGATGGCAGAAAAAGGTAATATAGCTAAAGTGCAAATGTAAACGGAAAAAGCAATGCTGAGGATGAGATGAAGTCGCCAGAAAGGATTACCATCGCTCTCGACGAGGAGACAGCAAGCCTTTTCAAGAAGATGAAAGAGGACCTTGGCATGTCCCAGAGCGAATTGATGCGCGAGTCTTTGAAGTTTTTTGGCAAGCATAAGTCACTTTTCGAGTTTGCTGAAGACAAGAAGGTCTACACTCACGCAGAAATGCTTGCTGCAGGTGAGCATGTGATCCTGGACATCGACCACTGGATACTTTTTCTCAGCTTCATTGAGACTCACCCGGATAAGGAAAAGTTTTGGAGCCTTCATAAAGAGGTCTGCCAGGCTCATGCCGAACAGTTCAAGCACAAGCTCTACAATGCAGAGAGCATTCTCAGACGCCTGGAAATCTGCAATCTCTTCAAGATGAGCAAGACAGGTAAGAACGAGTTCACACTGATCTTCGGGTCGGATGCGCCCAAGAAGTTCGTGCGCACTGAGCTGGAGGAGATCTTCGCAGGCATGGGCTTCATGGTCGAGATAAAGGAGGACTTCTCCAAGCTGCGGGTGAAGGTCATCCACGATCTATAGCTCAAAAGACAAGATCGCAATGCTATGAGCAAACATATAAATCCCTTCATGGTATGCCTGTATTACTAATATCAAAAGATTTATTATTAAATAATTTCATCTCGGATCACGTCCGATACCTGGCCCATCATTGAAGTGATTCTCATGGGTAATGACATCGTAGATAGCATGCGCACCGATGGGGCTTTGCATGAAGCGAGGCAAACCAAAGACGATCGCGAAGAGCAGTTTGAGCAGATGATCTCGAAGATCTCTGATATCGTCTGGCGCTATGATACCGATGCCAATGCACAGTACTTCGGCTCATATATATCTCCTGTAGCAGATCGGATGCTTGGCTTACCTGAAAACGCCATCGGAAACAGTTTTCACAGATATTTTTCCTATGTCCATCCGGATGACTTGCCCGATCTTCAAAAGACGTTTTTGGAATGGATAAGGACGCATGCAAAGGATAAAACCGTAGAATACCGTCTGCAAAAGGCCGATGGCAGCATCCTTTGGGTTCGATCGAAGGGTTCAGCTTATTCCAACTCAGATGGCAGAATCAGCATATTCGGTACCACGAGCGACATCACTGAGCAGAAACAGGCTGAAGAGGCGCTGCATGAGAGCGAAGCACGCTGGCAGTTCGCACTCGAAGGAGCAGGAAATGGTGTTTGGGATTGGAACGGGCGGAAGAACAGGTTTTTTTTCTCGCCACAATGGAAAGCGATGCTTGGGTACGAAGAGCATGAAATTGGCAGCACTCTTGATGAATGGGAAAAACGCTTGCATCCGGACGACAGAGAGCAGTGTTACGCAGATTTACGAAGACATTTTCGAGGCGAGACGCCAATTTACCACAATCAGCATCGAATTTTATGCAAAGATGGGACCTACAAATGGGTTCTTGACCGCGGCAAAGTCATTGAATGGACTGACGATGGCAAACCACTGCGTTTCATAGGGACGCAGGCGGACATCACTGAGCGCAGGCGAGCGCGAGAGGAGATCCAGGCCAGGGCTGAGGAGCTGGCGTGGCTGCTCAGGAGCATGATGAATGCGTTTGTAATCTGTCAGTCCGTTTTCGACGAGCAAGGAAAGTTTGTGAGCTATCGTTTCGAATACATCAACGATGCTTACGAGCGAATCACGGGCATGAAATTGCAGGAGATACGCGGCAAAACGGTCCATGAGGCGTGGCCGGAGACTGAAGCCTCCTGGATCAAAAATTACGGCAAGGTGGCCCTGACTGGCAGGCCAATCACCTTTGACATGTTCCATCGGCCCACAGGAAAGCACTTTCACTGCCATGTTTATCGTCCGTGGAAGACGCCTGAGAGGTTTTGCATCATCTTCGACGATATCACCGAGCGAAAGCAGGCAGAGGAAGCATTGATATTGGCAAAGGAAGCAGCAGAAGACGCAGCTCGCACGAAGTCCGAATTCCTGGCCAACATGAGCCATGAGATTCGTACGCCCTTGAACGGCATCATTGGCATGATCGAACTGCTCCTGGAAACGAATTTGAATGCAGAGCAGCGTGAATATGCGGAGATTACTCATATCAGCGGAGAGACTCTGCTCTCGCTCGTCAATGCAATCCTTGATTTTTCCAAGATCGAAGCCTGCAAAATGAGGCTGGAGACTTTGGACTTCGACCTGCGATCCACGCTGGTGGATACTATCAATCTCCTGACAGTCGGCGCTCGTGAGAAAGGGCTGGAGCTGACCTACACAGTGGAGCCAAAAGTCCCTCCGCTTCTGCGCGGAGATCCTGGAAGGCTGCGCCAGATTCTCGTCAACCTGGGAGCCAATGGCGTAAAGTTTACAAGTCGAGGCAGGATAGCGATTCGAGTTCTCCTTGAAAGGGAAGATGAACGAAGAGTCACCCTTCGTTTCTTGGTTACCGATACAGGTATCGGGATCCCGAAAAACCGGCTAAATATGCTTTTTTCACCATTCACTCAGGTGGACAGCTCGACAACGCGCAAATATGGCGGAAGCGGCCTGGGGCTGGCCATCTCCAAGCAGTTGGTGGAATTGATGGGCGGCGAGATCGGCGTGGAGAGCGAGGAGGGCAAAGGTTCAACCTTCTGGTTCACAGCTGTCTTCGAGAAGCAACCTAAGAGCCTTGGATCTTCAGATGCGCCATCGCCCATCCGGGGCGACCGGTTTGATAAGGGGGCCATAAAGAGTTCCGCGGCATGGAATGCCATTTCAGAAAAGATCAAACATAAGATCCGCATTCTTGTGGCTGAGGATAATGCAATAAACCAAAAAGTGGCGCAGGCCATGCTGAGGAAGATGGGCGTTCAGGTGGATCTGGTGGCCACCGGCCAGGAGGCGATCGTCGCACTCCAAAAAGTCCCCTACGATCTGGTCTTGATGGATTGCCAAATGCCAGACAAGGACGGCTTTGAGGCAACGCGCTGCATCCGCCAGAAGGAATCGAAGGTGCTCAATCCGCGCATTCCCATCATAGCTATGACCGCCTCGACCATGAAAGGTGACATGGAGAAGTGCATTCAGGCCGGAATGGATGACTTCATCGCCAAGCCGGTTCTGCCGGGCGAACTTGCGGATATGCTCGCCAGGTGGCTGGCAAATATATGTGATGGACGATGACCTTTAAACCCTCGCGCCATTTCATTATTACATCCATCAAAACATTTATTACAGAGTAAGATCTATTCTTGGAATCAGCGACAGAAAGTGATTGACCTCCTTTACCGTCGTCTACCTGTCGTCGGGCTCCGGCCAAACTGCCAGGCCGGACTCCTCTTCTGAAGTGACGACAGAGATCATACTGGAAGGGGTTGCAGTTAAATGACCTCGATGATGATCACTGATATAAGAAAAAGTAGCTGTGACAGCAATTTCGATCTTGTCACTGCGATCTTTCTCAGCACCGATGGTTATGATGCGAGCAGATTGGCATCGTTTGCCAAAAAGAGTTGCAACGGCCTCTTAGTACTTGAGAGTGCTATTGCAGAAGAGGAAGCGCCATCAATCGGCGTGCGACGTGGAGATCAATTCATTCGCATGCGTGCCAGGCGAGGCCATGGGCTGAGGGTTGGAGAAAAGATCCAATTTGGACCTCAAGAATGATCTGCCAACCATCGCCGCGCAAGAAATTCTGTTCTCAGCACAAGATTTATCTCTCACGTCCAAACCGCTCAAGGTGTACCATTGGGTGGTTGTTGAGAAGGAGTGCCAACCGCCCAATGGTCGCGTGAAGGAGGGCGAAGGGCCGTGAGAATCCAAAAGGCTCTCCACGAAGACCAGGTGAAGGATCCCTTCGCCAAATACAACAATGTCGTATGAGGATTTATGCTTTTCTATTGTAATAGTAATACAAAACCTCAATGGCATTGCGACTTTTTTTGAGGGGTCATCGCTGTATTCTATTTCATCCACTTGATGCTATCTCCTTGATCTTCAATGCGCGTCTCCGGTGACCTGGCCAGCTCGTGCCCATCCTCGTAATTCTGATCGGGATTTCATCTCAGGTCAAGAACAACTCGACGATGTCCTACGCATTTCTTTCCTCCAGCAGATCCTCTATCATCCCGGAACTGGATGAAGGCAAGATCGACAAGAATGAGCTTCGAGAGAATTTGAAGAAGACTGGTACGAATGAGAGTTGAGGTTTAACCTGGCAAACCCAAATCATCCAAGTCCATTCGGGATGCTATATCGTCCAGCTTCATCTTGATCTTTCTCCAATGACTCCCCTTCCAGTATAGTTTCTGGCACTCTGAGCACCTCCATAACTTTTTTTCTGATGGTTCAATTGACGCGATCTCATGCGAGAGCTCAACCTCTTGCAGAAGTCCATTGCAAATAGTGCACCTTTTGGGATCAAGTCGCAGGGGGATGCCTCTCTTGGCCATCTCTTCGATCTGTTCATCGATCCGGGAGGACTTGATGAGTATGCATTTTACGCCAGAGCCAAGGCATTCAGTGGCCAGTCGTTTGTCCCTGGTGAGGAGCGTTCTCTTCTCAACTTTTGCCTTTTGCAAGATCTCTTCGTCACTGCAACCTTTGGGGCTTGCCACATCCTGGCCCATCAGCCTCAGCCATCTTCCCAGGCGCAGGAGCATCAGATCCACAATAAAGCTTTCCACATCTCATCATTGCAACCGCAACTATTTATCGATTGATCACGACCTCCCAGGTATGAAGAAGGCTATGAGCAACGTGGACGTCGCTGCCATGGTTGACGAGCTGAGAGATAGAATCTTGGGCGGCTTCCTCGGCAAGGCCTACCAGCAGTCCTCGGACAAGATCTGGCTGACTGTCCAGTCCCCCGCAGAAGGCAGGCTCGATCTTCTCCTGGAGGCAGGGAAGCGAGTTCACATCACGAGAAAAGAGCGCCCTGCCTCAAAGACGCCGCCTCAGTTTCCCACCATGCTCAGAAGCCACCTATCGGGAGGTAGGATCGTAGATATCAGGCAGCATGACTTTGACCGTGTCCTTGAGATCGCCGTCGAGCGCGGCGGAGGGCGCAGCTATCTGATCGTCGAGCTGTTTCCGAAGGGGAGCATTGTGCTGCTGAACGAGTCCAGGACGATCCAGAGCATGCTCCGAAAGATGATCTACAGGGGCAGAAAGATGGCAGCCGGAGAAAAGTACCTCTATCATCCAGGCCAGCTCGATCCAAGAACGATCACCGTGCAAGAACTCTCGAGCTGGCTTGCCACAGCCGGTCAAGACCTGGTGAGGTCTCTTGTGCGCGGATTGAACATGGGTGGAACCTACGGAGAGGAGGTCTGCCTGAGGGCCGGCGTGGATAAGAACAGGCCTGCGGCTGAATTGGATGCTGAGGAGATCGGGCGGGTACATCAGGCTTTGCAGGATGTCTTCACAGACAGGTCTCTTGACCCGCACATTGCACTTCTGGAGGGCAAGCCCATCGATGTCCTGCCAAGGCCGCTCAAGCTCTACGAGGGTCTGGAGCTGAAGCGGTTTGCCACATTTAGTGAGGCTTTGGATGACTTTTTTGTGGAGTTGGAGGTGCAGGCATCTGTTCAAGACCCACTGGATCGCAGGATCGAGATGCAGCGCAGGGCTGTGGAGGAGTTCGAAGCCCAGGAGAGCGCCCTGATCAAGAAAGGCGAGCTGGTATACCAGATGTACGGCCAAATTGAGCATCTGCTCAAGATCATATCTGATGCCAAGGCCAGGGGCTTCTCCTACAATCAGATTTGGGAGAAGATCAGTGGCTCAGGCATTCCATCGGCGAAGGTCATCTTGTCCCTGGATGGACTGGGCGAGATGAAGGTTCTGCTGGATGGGGCCGAGCTGGATCTGAATGCTGCTCTTAGCGTTGCGCAAAATGCACAGAGGTATTATGAAAGGGCCAAGGAGATGGCCAGGAAGGCCGCAGGCGCGAGAGAGGCATTGGCAATCACAGAGGAGCTGCGAGCTGGCATTGCAGGTCCAAAGAAAGCCCGCACTCATGCTCATGCTACCAGGCGCAGAAAGCCCAAGTGGTTTGAGAGGTTCCGGTGGTTTTACTCTTCGGATGGCTTCCTCGTGATAGGCGGTCGAGATGCAGAGAGCAACGAAGAGATCTACGCAAAATACCTAGAGAGGCGTGACCTGGCATTGCACACTGATGCGCCCGGAGCTCCGCTCACTGTGATAAAGACCGAGGGAGAGGAGGTTCCCCAGAGAACACTCCTTGAGGCTGCACAGTTCGCAGTGAGCTACTCCTCTATCTGGAAGGCAGGCCTTGCTGCAGGGGACTGCTACCTGATCGGGGGCGACCAGGTCACTAAGACGCCGGAGCACGGTGAGTTTCTAAAAAAAGGCGCATTCGTCATCCGCGGGGAGCGCAGGTACTTGCGGGATGTGGCGGTGGGCATTGCTGTAGGGATTGCGGAGGGGATGCTCATCGGCGGGCCAGTATCTGCGGTGAAGCCGAAGGCAGAGCCTGTGGTTGAGATCGAGCCAGGAGAGTTCAACGCCGATGATTTAGCCAAGAGAATCTACAGATATTTCTCCGATGTGGTGGAGGATCGCTCATACCTGAAGTCCATTGCGTCAATTGATCAGATCATACAGTTTTTGCCACCCGGAGGATCGAGGATCGCAAAGAGCTAACTGCCGCAATTGAGGGCCAACTTCAGGAACTAGGGTTTTCATCGGATATTGAAGAACCACAGTTCTTGCAATATTTGGCATCTACATCATGTCTGTCAAGCCCGCAGCTTTGGCATATCAATACTTTCTTCTCCTGGGCATTCCTCAACCATGTCCGGAAGATCCTGGCTGCATGGAAGGGGATTAAGATGATGCCGGAGATGATCATGGCCAGAGCAATCAGCCTGCCTTCGCCAGATACAGGCACGATGTCTCCGAAGCCGACAGTGGAGACCGCCACCACTGTAAAATAAAATGCGTCGCCGAAATTTTGCACTAGTGGGTTCACAGGGCTCTCTACAAAATAGAAAAGCCCTGAATAGACAAAGAATATTATTATTATGGTTACTACTAGCCGCGCGACGTTAACCATCTCATAGCTTATAATGCCGAAGAAAAGGTGGTATTCGGCGATGAACCTCAGGAACCTGAAGATACGAAAGACGGCTAGGACTCGGATGGTCTGGATGAACTGATATCGTGAACGAAGAAGGATGGTGAAAGGGCCAGCAGGATAACAGTTGGCATTATGGCCACCAGGTCGATGATGCTGTAGATGTCCTTGACATAAGACCTTCTGTTGGGGGCACCATAAAATCTTAGCATATACTCAACGATGAAGATGGCAACGATCAGAATCTCCAACCTCCAGAGCCAGTATCTCAGGTCGCTGGGAAGGCTGTAAGTATTTATCACAAAGATGGCCACGAGCAAGAGGTTGAGGATGATGATCGTCAGGTCTATCGCTTTTCCCAGAGGCGTTTGGAAATCGATCATGTAGAATTGCACGACCTCTCGGAAGGTCTTGGATCGCAGATCCTTGGTTCTCCATTGGGGGATCGGCAGGCAGGACCTCAGTTAGGTTATTTCCTCTTACACGAGATAAACCAATTCATCGATATTCTGCAGAATGATTAAGCTCTCGGCTCAGAAGATAGAGCAGCGTCATATCTCCTTCATATGCCTGATCTCCGCAGCCACGCCCCTGCTCGATGCCACCATCTCCCACCCCGACATCCTGGCCCGACCAAGGCCAAAAGCCCTCGAACCACGAATTATCACCTCGTCTCCAGGCCTGATCTGCTCGTCTGCGCCTATGACGCCTGGCGCGAGCAATGAGCCCTTGGGCACGAAGTCGCCTATGCTAACGATGTACTTGCCAAGGACCTCCAGCCTCTTTGCACCTTCAAGCGACAGGACAAGTGAGCCGTTTGCTGTCAGCATGGCCAAAGGCATCTTACTATCATCCTGCAGTTCCCTGCCCCTGACCTGAACCTTTCCAGCCAGCAGGAGATCTCCTGCGCCCTGCCCGAAGTAGTAGTCCGCCGTTGCACTGTAGCGCAGCAGCCTTGGATCTTGCAGGCGCACGGCATCACGGCAGGCTACTGCAACAGCCTCCGAGAGCCTTGAGAGTGCAGGACCATTGGTACCTCCTCCAGTGTAGATCGCGTCGATGCCCAGCTCCTTCACTGCCTCCTCCAGCTCTCCTTCCAGATGGGCAACGATTCTGGTGTATTTGTTCTTCTTCAGGTAAGCGCACAGGCAGCTTTGCAGCCACGCGCGCTCCTCCAGATCCCAGCGTCCGGTAACGGGAATGTCATAGCTTGCGGCTGGATAGACCTCCTCCAGCTCGCGAGGCACCAGCGCCAGGGGCGATGTCAAGATCACCTCATGCAGATAGCGGCGGTGCGAGCCGATGGCCTCGGCAAATAGCCGATGCGATCTGGATGTGGAATATGGTTTTTTAGCTGAGCAGGGCAAGAGCAGAAGAACATCGCTATGCGGGGCTTTGTACCGCACTGTAACCCTTTCTGCAAACCGGGTGACCTCTGATCGTCTCAGCGACTCTGCTGTGTTGGCATAAAGAATGCTGTGTCTGTGTTGCGGCGTCCTCCTCTCAAGGTAATGATGTTCCTGGTCCAGCACCCGCAAGCACGCTGTTAGGCTGGGTGCCACTCGCACCTGGCACTCTACGTACTCGCGCACCACCTCGGATCTGATCGCCTCTCTCACTGCCAGAAGCTCCTCTTGCAGCTTCATGATGTTGTGGGCAACAAGCTGCAAATGATCGTCTCGGCTCTGGGAAAGTATGCGACAGTGCTCGCAGCAGCATGGCAGTTCATTCAGCTCTCCGATGTTCCATACGCCATCACGGGTGTGGTAGCGCCCCAAGAGGCCGTCTGCTACAACTCTGGTTGTGTCCATCAGATCGACCCCCAGATAAACGAGAAATGCCAGGTTGGCGGGAGTGGCCAGTGCCGGGGCATAAAGGGCTGTATCTGGCGGCGTGAGATCTCTTGTGCCAACGACTGCGCTCACAAGATCTCTGGGGTTTTTCAAGCATCCTGCCGATGCCAGCACATAGACGTCTGCTGCCTCAGGCGCTTGCTTGGCAAATGGCCAGACCACAACGCCTTTGGGCCCGTCGATCTTCATGGACGGCAGCTTTATTGCTGGCGCAAAGCCGATGACTGCAGGGGCATAGGGCATTATAGCCAGCCTCCTCTGGCCTTTGAGTGCCTCTGCAGCCTGCATGGCTTCTTCGACTGAAGCATATCGAAATATGCTTCCTGCAGAGACTAAATCATCTCTTGTCATCATCGCAGGCGTGCTGATCTGCCTTTCCAACAATAGCTTTCCCATGCGCGCAGGTCCATCGCGCCTTAAAACCTCGAAGTACTTGGTCATCGTTCACCTGAAATGCCTTCCGGCAGACGCATCTAGTTTAATGGTGAAACTTGCCTTGGGATTTGCCTCAA
>JAUCQD010000062.1 GCA_030372945.1 Methanothrix sp.
ACACCAACCAACGAGTATGGTTTCGCATTGCTATTTTAAAAAGAGATGGCAGTCGCATTATGCTTCAATGCCTCAACGGTCGGCGACGATGCGATAAACTTATATGTTTTTGCATTCTTATAGCAACATTGTTAAATTAAGGAATTCTAGCTCTTCAAAATCAAAATAGCTCTCATTACGCATGGCACAAAAGCTCACAGAAAGTGAAATAAGATGAAGAGAAGCAAAGACACCATAATCTCCCAAATCCTGGATATTTGCATCAGTGGTGCAAGTAAGACCAAGATAGTTTATCAGGCCAACCTCAACTTCAGGACGGTAATTCCGTATATTGAGCTTCTTATAAGAAATGATCTTTTGGAGACGACAAGAAGCTCTGTTATCATATATCAGACCACTCCTAAAGGTGTCCAATTGTTAAATCAATTTAAATGTATTCAGAGTTTGCTGCCTGAAATGTATAGCTTAGAGGAGAAAGGGTAGAAATGAACACCACCAAAGATGGTTGCCCAGCATTCGATGGTATCTTTCAACGAATATCCTTGCTTCTCTCTTTCGCTATGAATTCGCCTGACCTAAGGTGAGAACTTTTGGTGTGACACCAGAATATCCCTGATCTTTAAAGAACAGCCTGTTGTACCTGGTGGGAATATATGAACTCCATGGATAGCACAGTGGCCTCCTGAAATCATCCCATGGCGTAATATAGATTTTTTCCTGTCCGCAAGCATCACAAATGCGTTTGCCATTGGCTTTTTCTTCCGGATAGATAACTTGAATATTGCTAGCTGCACTGCCAATGATTTCCAGGTTCACAGGTTCGAAGTAGTGTGAGATGATAGTAGTATTGTTGGCCCTGCTACCGATAATATCTACACTAACAGATCCCGTGCTACCAAAGCCATACGATGCGAATTCCAATAAGACCAGCATCGATACGAATATGATTGCTACCCTCAACCTTTTGCCCCCAATTCATGATTAGACCTATCAAAAGGTCTTGTAAGTAGAAAAACCTTTTTATCAGGCCTAACAAAAACTATTAAATCCCTTTAGATCAGTTACGAATCATGAGACTCATCTATGTGGCAGGCAAAGGCGGTGTAGGAAAGAGCGTAACATCATCCGCAACCGGCATCTGGACCTCAAACCTTGGCATGGATACACTGACTTTCTCAATGGACCCGGCCCATTCACTATCCGATATTTTCGATATTGAACTTGGAAGCCAGCCGAAGAACATCCGCGATCACCTCTTTGCCTATGAGCCCGACTTAACCGAGGAAGCCAAGGGCTTCTTCCGCAGGTATAAAAATATCCTCACGGCCTTATTTGGGCTCTTTGAGGTGGAGGTCAAGCCTGAGGACTTCGGAAATATGCCGGGCGTCTCAGAGCTCATCTTCATGGACAAGCTAAACGATATCTTCGTGGAGAAAAAATACGACTACGTGGTCATAGACTCTGCGCCTACCGCTATGGTCCTGCCCCTGCTGCAGCTTCCATCCATCACCACTGGCTTTGTCACAAGAGTGCTGGGCATGAGGAATAAATGGATTGGAGTGCTTAACCTTCTCGAATCAGGTTTTGGAGACTCGATCCTCAAAGAGATCAGAACCATGCGAGTCAAGGCAGAGACCATGAGAAATGCTCTGATTGATCCAAAGATCGCAACTATAACTGCAGTCACAATACCTGAGAAGGCAGCAGTTGAGGAGACGAGGCGCCTGATTGAAACAGTGGAGTCTCATGGTGTGCATGTCTCCTCCATCGTCATCAATCATGTAATGAAAGAGTGCGACTGCCAGTTCTGCCAGCGCAAGATGAGATCTCAAAGATCTTACATCCAAGCTCTTCAGGCCCTGTATTCAGACAAACGGATCGCCATTTTGCCAGACTACGGTGCAGAGGTAAAGGGCGATGCCCTCCAGCAGGTTGCTCAGGACCTATATGGAACGGGCCAGATAGGGATATGAATCCCTGAAAACATCACTAAATTGATATATTTAGGATACAGCACATTCAGAGATGATAATGATGTTTGAAAAAGTGCTTGTACCAACCGACTTCTCCAGGTACGCTCTAAAGATGTTGGATTGCATTGGCGAGATTCCGGGCCCAAGAGAGGTAGTGCTTCTTAATGTAGTGGACGCCGGAAATCCCATGATGCTGGAGAAAAAAGGCTGGAGCTACAGCTCTCTCTTAGATGATGCAAAAGCCGACTTAAAGAAGATGGCAGAGCACTTGGAACGCCTGGCGGCAAAGAAGGGCTTGAAAGTCAAACCTGTTCTGAAAGTGATCGTGGAACCTATGAGTGGAGCCGATGGGGTTAATTTGAAAAGGCCCGCGCCGATATCAGGCGTAGAGTTCATAGAAGGTGGCACCATCGGGGAAGCGATACAAAAAGCAGCCGATGAGGAGAAGGTATCGCTCATCGTCATGGGCGCGCATGGCAAGGGACTGATGGAGGGAATACTGCTCGGAAGCGTCTCGACTGAGGCTTTGCGTAGCGGCAAGACGGATCTCCTAATAATACGCCACCAGCTTCTGGAAGGATCAGAAAAGTTCTGCCATGACATCTTCTCAAGGGTGTTGGTCACCACAGACTTCTCAGAGGCTGCAAGAGATGCCGTGACCCTCGTGAAAGGACTTCACGGAGTGCATGAGATCCTTTTGGCGCACGTAGTGTCCGAGGGAGAGGACATCGAGGAGCCTGCGAAGAAGCTCAATGTATTGCGAGATGAGCTGCCTGGCAAGGTGACAGTTCACGTGCTGGAAGGCCACGCTGCCGATCAGATCCTTGCCCTGGCGGAAAGGCAGGGCGCATCACTTATAATCATGAGCTCTCAGGGAAAGGGCTGGCTGAGGCTAATTCGGGTGGGAAGCACGACCTTCGACGTGGCTCGCAGGGCTAGGCAGCCGGTACTGATTGTCAGGCCAAAACTTCCTGCTTGAATCTCTCGAAGCTTATCTCATCGATGAACTCGCCCAGGCGTTGCTTCTTAGCATGCTCCTTGTAGTAGTTTATGATCTTATCAATGAGCTTCAGCGCCTCTTCATCGGATAGATTTTCAGCCAGCATCTGGCCAAGCCGTGGCTTGATGCCGCTGCTTCCACCTACAAGAAGCCTCCAGCCCTTAGGAGTCCCGATCAATCCGATATCCTTCACGGCAGGCTCAGCACAGGAGTTGGCACATCCCGACACACCCATCTTGAACTTCCAGGGCAGCTGCATGCCGTGGTAAATCTCGTCAAGCTTCAGGCCCATGCCCACAGAATCCTGCTGGCCACGTTTGCAGAAGGTGGTTCCAGGACAGATCTTGACGCTGCGAACACATAGACCTATGGCTGCACCATGCTTCATGCCCAGGTCGTTCCAGGCGCTGTCGATGTCCTCGGGACTGATTCCAACAAGGGCGATCCTCTGGGCTGAGGTGATCTTGAGAGCCTTTGCGTTATACTTCTCAGCAACATCCGCGATCCTTCGAAGATCCGCTGGGCTGATTATACCTCCGGGTATATGCGGGGCTATGGCGAAAGTCTCCCTGTCCCTTTGGACAATGGCACCCTTCTCCAAAATATCTTTGGACATGTTCTTGAGTCCTCCTTTAGGTAAGTGTTTTCTTTTTTTGAATATAAAACGATGACTCAGGTTCTATAAAGATGGATTGAGGCGTCCGACAGCTAAAGAGAGAACGCCCTCTTTATCATCTCTTTGAGCCTCACCTCGTCCTTTGCGGTGGACGGAACCTTGGCAGACATGCCACACCTTTGGGGCATGGGAATGAGTCCACTCTCCAAGAGATCGTAGTAGGCTTCATCAATGCCTATCTCTCCTGTCGCATATCTCTTGAGGATGGCTTTGATCTTCTCCTGGCTCTGCTTGCTCGAAGAGTCGAGCCTCTCCAAGGCCTGCTCTATCTGCGCATACACGGGAGATATGTTATGTGTAGTTCGTATTTATGCCTTGTCAACGCCTTGCAGAGAAGATCGTGCAGGCCTGCCACCATCACAGTGTGCAGACGAGCGACTTTACAACAAATGATTTATACGATCAGGCTGTTGCTTTTTGCCACATGGGACATGTATTCATAAGTCCCCTTAACTGGGGTTTAGGCCACTCCACTCGCGACATTCCTATCATCAATGAACTCCTGAGCCACGGCCATGAGGTGACGGTAGGCACCAGCGGAAACGCCCTGGCCTTGCTAAAGAGGGAGTGCCCTGAATGCAACTTCATACTCTTCAAAGACTATCCTGCGCCGTACAGCGCATCAAGGTTCTTCCTGCCAAAATTCGTGGCCAGTATTCCCATTCTCCTGAGGGCCTTGGCCAGGGAGAGAAAAAAGCTGGATCAAATCCTCGCTGATAACAAGTTCGACCTGATCATCAGCGACAATCGCATGGGCGTCTACTCCAATAAGATCCCTAGCTATTTTATCACCCACCAGCTCCGATTCAGCCTGCCTTCTTATCTTTATCCTTTTGAGATGCTGACAATCCCAGTAAACAGCTTCTTTCACATCAAGTACGATGGTGTCATAGTGCCAGATATCGCCCCCAATGGCTACAATCTCTCAGGAAAGCTCTGCCGCTCCAACCTGGATGCTACAAACCAGAGGGTCTACTACGCCGGGATCCTGACCAGCGCGAAGAAGATGCAAGTTGATGAGGATCTGGACTACTTGATAATAGTATCTGGGCCCGAGCCTCAGAGGACCAAGCTGGAGGAGATCATCCTCAAGCAGGTGCAAAAGCTGCCAGGCGAGAAGGTGGTGCTGCTGGGAAGCCCGCAAAAGGAGCGCCACGAAAAGCTTGACGAGCGGACTACAGTTCACTCTTATATCTCTACAGAGGAGAAGGCGGATCTGATGAACCGGGCAAGGTTCATGATCGCCAGGTCCGGTTATACTACTATGATGGAGATCGCGGAGCTGGACAAGAAGCACGGCCTTTTCACCCCGACGCCCGGCCAGACTGAACAGGAGTACCTCTCTCGCTACTATGCTCGGCAAGGATGGTTCTTATCTCGCAGCCAGTACAGGATTAAGCTTCCAGAGGACACGCACGCAGCCATGCAATATCGCGGCTTTCCGCAGATGAGCAAGACTCGCGAGAATGTTGCGAGGCTTTATCAGGATGTACTGAAGCAACACCTGACATGATTCTAATTTAGACACTTAAATCCAATTCTTAAATCTCATCAGCATCAGAAGTCTGTCTATAAAGTTGGCGATCGAGATGAACAACTTGAAAAATACAAGACACCACAAGGCATTCGACAAGTTTATATTTAGCATATTTGCAATAACGTACCAGCATTTATATTGGTATAGGCTTAATGATTGATGAATTTACGACGTTGAGCGCTCGATACAGCTAAAAGGATAGATTGGTGCATATTTGATGAAGCTATGGCCTCTGGCACTCGTAATCGCACTGACGATTATTTCGAGTGCTAGTGCTGCTTTCTGGCAGTGTGGCATAGGCACAAATTCTTCTTCATGGAGCATATACCGCCATAGCGGAAACATCACCTTCACCCAATCGGGCTTGGTTGAGGGCAAGATATCGCCGGTTGAGTATCGTGACACACTCCTGAAGCCTTACAGCTCCTACTACTCAGAAATTGCGTACAATGATATCCAGCTCAGAGAAAGGACGAGTGCGCTGGAAGGAGACTACAGATCTGAGGATGAGATGAGCTTGTGGTCGGTTGTAGAGGAAGAAATTACCATCGACTACGTCAAGCCTTATGGAACAGATTCCTATACATTTACCTTCAATGAGAAGTGGCCGGTATCGTTAGCTTCGAAAAGAACCCTGCAATATTCAGGCAGTCAAATAAATGACAGGGACTTCGAGGGGAATAACAGAGACTATGCTGGTTCGAACCTTCTCTACAACCGTGAGCTTTCTAAAGACAGGCTGACTGTGATGTGGCTTGAGAGCATGAACGCAACAGTTCAGGCAAATGACGTATCAATCATCCGAGCACAATTAATGCCCACGAGGTATTTGGGATACAAGATTCTGACAAATACGACTGGCATTGCTGATTTAAGGTATAAGCATGCTGGATCGGACTATGACGTCAAGAGATACGATTATCCTCCACTAAGCGAGAGCAACGAGAGATATTATGGAACATATGCTCTAGCACGTAAAATTGAAATGAGATCTCAGTTTCCCAATTACAATGCTACAAGTGACTGGCTGCCATGCTGTGGTTTCTATGACCTCAACTCGATTGGTGAACTTAGCGTCGATGCCGTTTTCAATTGTTCTAACCGATGCACTCTCCAATTTTAGGAGAAAAACCGGGCCAACCCAGCCATTTAAAATTCATACATGTCATTCTTATTTATCTTAATTATTACAGTTTGCGACCCTCAATAAGTATACATCCATCCTATATGATATCCTGAATATGATTTCTTGTCCAGTTTTATGCGAAAAGGGGAGAGTAGTGTAATATTGTTCTGCCAAATTGTCCGCCCCCATAATAGTGCCTCAATTCGGCCGAACCTTTGAGTAATCGGAGGGGTTATCCGTTATGAAGTCCTCGCAAGAGAGCAGTGTATGCGCATCTGTGGAACGGAGTCTGTTCCCAGAACCTTACAATCACGATGATAAAATGTACAATGGGCTAATGGAGGAGAATTGTTGGGTTAGCCCATCTGAGTATCAAAGAAAATTGGATAATTACGAGGCTGAGATATCTATTGTAGGCCTAGGATACGTTGGTCTTCCACTGGCCACGATGTTTGCCCATAAGGGGTTTCATGTTGTAGGTTATGATTTAGACCAAGTAAAGATTGATTGCATAAAGGCGAGGAGAAACTATCTAGTAGAAGAGGGTTGGTTGATCGAATATATTAAGGATGCACAAACATTGGATGCTTCCACAGATATAGAAAATGCTGGGGATGCTGATTTTATTGCAGTCTGCGTTCCCACCCCAGCGGATCCAAGAAGCGGAGCTCCTGACTACAGGTTTGTTGAGGCCAGTGCTAGAAGTGTTGGAAAGAGGCTTCGGAAAGGCGCTCTTGTCTGCCTTGAATCAACGGTTGGTCCAGGAACTACTGTTGGTAGATTTAAGCGTATCCTCCAAGAAGAATCTGGACTTTGTGCGGGATCTGACTTTGGACTTATATTTTCACCTGAGAGGATAAATCCAGGTGACAAGGAACACACGATAAATAAGGTTCCAAAAGTTGTTGGAGGAATAGATGCATTGAGCACTCAACTTGGCGCCAGACTGTACGAGAAGATAGTTCCTTATGTTTACACAGTGAACAATCCAACAGAAGCAGAACTTGTCAAGCTTCTCGAGAATTCCATGAGGGCAGTTAAGATAGCATTCATGAATGAGTTTGCCATAAGCTGTGATGCATTAGGCGGAGTGGACGTCAAGAGAATAATCAAAGCTGCCTCGACAAAATGGAACTTCGAACCGATATATCCTGGTTGTGGTGTGGGAGGCCATTGCATTCCGGAAGATGCGTATTTCTTTGCAGAGGAGGTTGAAAAACACGGCTATAATCCTAAATTGACCCTTGCTGCAATGCGAATGAATGAAAGTATGCCAGGTTATGCAGTGGAAAAAGCTGGAAAATTACTTGAGGCCCAGGGAAAGAGCCTCAAAGATTCGAGCGTAGGGATCCTAGGTATAGCTTATAAGGAAAATACAGCAGATCCTCGCCATACACCGACTGAGAGCATAGTCAGGGAATTGAAAGAGCGTGGTGTAAAGGAGATCCGCGTACATGACCCATATATATCGCATCTCAATGGCATCAAATCTACGCAATACCTACCAGATCTGATCTCCAAGTCAAATGTATTGATACTTGCAACAGCTCACGCTGAGTATGAAAATATTGATTTAGCCACAGTTTTGCAGCTTCGTCCTGATTTGGTGGTCGTGGATGGGAGAAATATGTACGATCCCATTAGAATGGGCCCATATATCGGTCGATATACAGGCATAGGGAGGTGATCTCAAATTTTTCAGCCTGATTATGAAGTCGTTCTCAAGCAGATCCATTTTTTTTAAACTAAATCATTCCAATAGAGCTCTTCAAAGGTCGTTGGTCTGCCCCTCTCCGTGGATATTTTAATCATCTCGCCTAGTATCTCAATTTGGTCCAATTTTACGCTGCCATCATCGTTCATGAAGCTCTGAGGCTCGATGGTCACTACAGCAAACCCCCAGTCGTTGAATGCAATGTTGATATTATTTGCGAAGACACTTATTGGCACCATGCCATCGTAGCTACTGTTATTTTGGTCCCAAAGATTTACACTTATGACAGCTGGGAGCCTGTATAAGCCACGAATTAGATCGATCTCGCCCAAATAATTTACTGGTTCGACTGAGGGGCATGGTTCTGACATCTTCTGGGAACTAAATATTTTCAGGCCCGAATTGCGAACTGCGTTGAAGCCAGCCTCATCGAAG
>JAUCQD010000063.1 GCA_030372945.1 Methanothrix sp.
ACTCTCCGCGCAGGATCCTTCAACATCCTGCATGCGCCCCTGGAAATGTTCATCAAGGCCCTCAACAGCCGCCTGGAATTGCAGCGCTTCAAGATCCTCTTTATCTGCGGCAACTACTCCCGCATCCTCAGCCGCCTGGATCGCAATTTCACGGATATGGATGTGCGCCGGGCCTTTACCTCCTTCCAGCTCATGACCATCCTTGAGGAGAACCACCACAGCATCCTGGTCGTGGAGCACGACCCGCTGCTCTACGAGGATGCCAGCGAGATGGTCGAGTACGTTGCCCAGGCTTTTAGGCAGACCTCCAGGGAGGCCACGGTCCTGCTCTATGCGCCGGCGCTGGATCCTCACCTGCAGAAGATGGCCGAGCTGGCCGACAGGGTGTTCTGCATCTATGAGGAGCAGTTCAGGGGTCGGAAGGCCGAGGCGAGGATGCCCGGAGCGCAGGTCACTCTGGAGGCATACTCATGAGGTGGCCCTGGCGAAAGGCGGCCAGGCCGATCGAGCTCAGGCTGGCTATCCGAAGCAGGGCTATGGAGCTGCAGACAGCCAAGGAGATCCTGGCAGAGGTGTTCCATGCGGAGCCCGGCGAGGTGGAGGAGATGATACAGAGGAGGCTGGAGGAGGGGGACTGGGAGTCGGAAGAGAGGCCATGGCCTAAGTGACGTTCTGCCTGGGTGAGTTAGGCTATGGGCCGGAGCTTTGAGAGCGTGAGGATGGGCGCAAAAGATGTCTCGGCCAGGTGGCTGAAGTTGCGCTGTCTCCCTACATCTTAACCAATCATCCAATCACATTCGCCCCGCCCCTCACCTCTCCCTTATCATCTCGGTTCTACAAAATCTGCAGGGAAGAAAGCAGGCTCCATCTAGAAGCCTTTTTGGGGTAGGTGCTGTATGTGGATCTTCGACTCTTACTACAAAGGTTGCGTGGAGCTGTGGGGCCGGGAGCAAGGTCTGCGCCATGCCAGCATTGCCCGTCCTCCCTCATTCTACATGCACCTCAAAGATCCTCCTGCCCATCAGGATATGATCGAGGCCCTGGAGAGCCGCTTCGGGGCTGAGGAATGCAGCTTTCAGACCATCTTCGGCACACTCGAAGGCCACAGGATCTATGCCAGCCGCAAAGTGGCAGAGAAGATCGAGATCCAGACCCGCTACGCCGCCGAGCTTTACAACGTGGACGTCCGCCAGGACCATAGATACATGGCAGAGCATGACATCTTCCCCTGTGGAGACAGAGACGAATCCCGGTTCTCGCCCGATTTTGAGTTTCCTCTGACCAGCCTCGAGCTGCAGGTGGCCGGAGATCCTTCCATGCCCAGGGAGATCTCATATGTCCAAGTCCTCGATGGCCGCAAGAGGACGCTAGAAGGGTCAGAAAGGCAAGTTATCTCCGACCTCATGGACCTCATAAAATCCCACGACCCAGACATGATTCTCCTTCCCTTTGCCGATACCTGGGTTCCCCTTATCGTAAAAAAGGCCAGGAGGTACGGCCTGGAGCCCACCATCAGCCGCAGCGGCTGGTTCAAGCAGATGGCCTCTAAGTCCTACTGGAGCTATGGCAAGGTCAATCACAAGGACGGCGCACTTATCCCTGAGGGCCGGGTGCTCATAGACACTGCCAAGAGCTTCGTCTATGCCGAGAGCGGGCTGAAGGGCGTGCTCACGGCCTCTCGCCTCACCGGCCTTTCCCCGAATCTCACAAGCCGCTTCACGCCCGGGACGCTTATATCCAGTTACGAGGTCTTCGAGGCTCTCCGGCGAGGCGTGGCTGTGCCCTTCAGAAAAAGGGATGCAGAGAGCCTAAGGAATATTTCGGAGCTGAAAGCCTGCGACAAGGGCGGCATGATCTTCCAGCCTGAGCCGGGCGTTTACGAGAAGGTCCATCAGATCGATTTCACATCCCTCTATCCATCGATCATAGTCAAATACAATCTCTCGCCCGAGACGGTTGAGCATCCTGAGCTGAAGGGCTTCTTGAGCACCGTTCTATCCCCGCTTTTGAATTTGCGTATCGAAACCAAGAGGCTGAAGAAGACCAACCCAGAAGATTACGCAGGTGTTGATTCGGTCCTTAAATGGATGCTAGTAACCTGCTTTGGCTACACCGGCTATCGGAACGCCAAGTTCGGTCAGATACAGGTCCACGAGAGGATCACGGGGATATCCAGGGAGCTTTTGATGCAGATCAAGGAGCTGGCCGAGAGCATGGGCTTTCAGGTTCTGCACGGCATCGTGGACTGTTTATGGGTCATCGGCGAGCCCGTATCGAGCTTCAAGGAAGCTGTGGAGAGGGCGACGGGCATTTTAACAGAGGTGGACTCATACGACTGGATCACCTTCCTACCCCAGACAGACGGCAGCGGAGCCTACAATCGTTATTATGGGCGGCTCTCGACAGGCAAAGTCAAGATCCGGGGCGTGATGGCCCGCAAGGGCGACACGCCCGAGTACGTGCGCCGGATGCAGCAGGAGCTGTTTGAAATCCTGGCCGAGGCTAGCAGCAGGGAGGAACTGCGCAGGATGGGTCCCAAGGCCCAGGAGGTGCGCAGAAGGTACATGGATGGTCTGGAGGAGGCAGACGCCCGGGAGTTAGCCATTCACCGCAGAACGAGCCGCTTGAGCTATTCTCGCAGGTGTGCTGAGGCCTCGGCGGTGCAGGCTCACCTGAAGCAGGGCATTCCTCTGGCACCGGGGATGGAGATAGGCTACGTTGTGAAAGATGCCAAAAGGTGGGTTGTAGAGCCGCAGAGGACGGCGGAGGGGTTCGATGCCAGGTATTACAGGAAGCTGCTGGAGAAGGCATGGAAGGAGGTGGAGTTTGTTTTGTAGAAGGCGGAACTCTGCGAGCCATTTTTGCAGGCGATCCGCACTCTGTGGAGGCGATGATACAGAGTTGGCCTGATTGGGCAAAGCTTTTAAGTTAGGTGGTCAACTTTATCCCTTAATAATTGGATAATCCCACAATCCGCCATTGACAATGCTTTAGAGCTGAGTGGTGGGCTTAACTAGATGACACATGAAAATAATTGCAGGACATTTGAGGCAAGCCTCATGGGGAGATGTGAACCTGATTTTTACTCTAAATCTCGTGCGGAAGTCCTATCCCCTGCATCTGTCCGGGGAGTGAAAGCCAATAACCTTTCAGGGAGTCATGGTCTTGAAAAACAGCCTCCCGGTCTTCGAGCTTACAGTTGTAGCCCGCCACATAACCTATAGGAAATGGCGCACCTTTCTCTCAGTAGGAGCGGTCGCGCTGGCCGTAGCCATATCGATCGTCTTCATCTCCATTCAGAACGGCTTCTCGGACTTCCTCTTCGATATCGTCTTTCGGTTTCTTCCACATATCACCGTCAGCCCCAACGAGGGTGAAGACTACATCCATCTCTATCGGGGCATCGTAAATGTCGCCTGGGCGATACCAGGAGTTTTAGGTGTCTCGCCAAGCCTTGCCGCAACAGCAACCTTGGCCTATAAAGATAAAGCTGAGAATGTGGCCATGATTGGCGTGGATCCAATAGAAGCTGACAAGATATCCGAGATCAACAATTACATGGTTGAGGGAGATATCGGATCTATTTTGGGAGGCAAGAGGATTGTCATGGGTCTGGCCCTGGCCGAGAAGCTCAAGGTTAAAAAAGGCGACACCATCCAGGCCAAGTTCCCAGACGCAGTCCCTGTCAGTCTGCTTGTATCCGGCCTTTTCAACTTCGGCTACAAGCAGGTAGACGAAGCCGTCACTTATGTCTCGCTTGATACTGCCCGGGATTTCTTGAACGAAGGAGATGTGGTTACCAGCATCAACCTAAAGCTGGAGGATCCCTTCAGCGCTGAAGCTGCCGCCAAAGAGCTCAGATCTTACGGCTACAACGCTAAAGACTGGCAGCAGCTCTACCCCGATATCGTCAGAACTCTGGCCTTTGAGAGAACCCAAAATGCTATAACCATGCTCTTGCTCATGATCATCGCCACTTTTGGCATAGCAAGCATCATGAATATGATGGTCCAGGAAAAGACCCGCGAGATTGGAATGCTCATGGCCATGGGCGCCTCTCCTGTGAATATTCAAAGGCTGTTCTTGCTGGAGAGCGGACTTCTCGGGCTCATGGGTGCTATCCTTGGCTGTGTCCTTGGGTTTGTGGTCTCAATGCAGCTTCGCGGAGTGCAAATACAGAATGCCATGGGCCAGATGATGAATCTTCCAATTGCCATCAACCCAATGGACTTCGTCGTCTTCACAATCCTATCTGTCCTGCTGAGCATAGCTGCGGGCTACTACCCAGCACGAAAAGCCTCTCGACTTGACCCGGTGGTGGCTCTTAAGGGATGATC
The DNA here is from genome assembly GCA_030372945.1 of Methanothrix sp. Lineage (GTDB taxonomy): Archaea > Halobacteriota > Methanosarcinia > Methanotrichales > Methanotrichaceae > Methanothrix. The sequence goes on from JAUCQD010000063.1 coordinate 4,338, forward strand.
TGGGGGCTGCGGATGAGTGATCTGAGGATGAGGGGCAATTTATGTTCGAGCTGACAGTAGCCAGAAAGCACATATCCTCCGACCCAAAGATGGTGCTCTTCACAGTCTTAGCTGTGGCTTTAGCCATTGGTGTGATAGTAGTAATGATGGGCATCAACGAAGGCTATAAGAGCGATCTTGTAAGCAGCCTGGTGGAGAACAATCCCCATCTGACAGTCAGCCCCAAGGAGAATGAGGACTACATCACTCTGTATCGAACACTATCCGCAATCATCTGGAGCTATCCTCAGGTGGAGGCAGTCTCGCCTCGCATCATGGGCAAGGCCGGAGCCAAGCACAAGGATATTGTGCGCGCAGTGAGCTTCATTGGAGCAGATCCCCTAGCGGAAGATCTGCTCATGAAGGTTCAGAAGGACATGGTCTGGGGAAACTACTCGGATCTCGTCTTCAAGAGAAGAGCTGCTGTTCTGGGAACCAAACTGGCAGATGATCTGGAACTTCGACCCGGACAGAAATTCAATCTGGTCCTCCAGAACAGATCGTTAAATATAGAGGTGATAGGCCTCATAAGAACAGGAACGGGCTCGGATGAAACTCTGGTATATCTTCCAATGGATACGGCCCAGGAACTCCTGAGTCAACCAGACGTCGTCTCGGAGATCGGCGTGCGGCTATCGGACATTTACGCAGCACCGGCGATTGCCACGGACTTGAACTCTCGTTTTGCCTACAAGGCAGTGAGCTGGCAGGAGCAGAACAGGGACGTCCTGCAGGTGATGGACACGCAGAAGGTCATTCTCTACATATTCTACGCTCTAATATTTGTTATTGCGGGATTCGGTGTGGCAAATACCATGATCATGGCTGTGACTCGAAGAACCAAGGAGATAGGCATACTCATGGCCATGGGAGCAACGCAGTCGAGCATCGTGAAGATTTTCCTTGCAGAGAGCTTGATTCTCGGACCGCCCGCTGCTCTCCTGGGCTGCCTCCTGGCATGGACAACTGCTAAGCTCATAGAGGCCTATCCAGTCCAGCTTCCCAGCGACGTCTATCAGGTCTCCAGGCTGACTGTGCTGCTCACGCCGCAAACATTCGCTCTGGCAGTGGTCTTCGCCCTTGGCGTGAATTTTCTTGCAGGATTGTATCCAGCGTACAAGGCATCCAGGCTTGACCCTGTATTGGCCATTGGAAGCGAGTGAAGGGCTGTTACGCCTGCCGGGCAACTTATATATACCAATACTCTAATACTATGAGCACATGGAATTGCCTACGCTTGTGTGCAAACGGTGTTCTCACAGGTGGTATCCCAGATCAACAGAGCTGCCTGCAGTTTGCCCCAAGTGTAAATCCCCGTACTGGAACAGAGAGAGGAAGACCAAGAGATGATTTGAACGAAAAACTAAATTAATGAGGATTGGATAGACCGAAACGATAACGATTAGAGGTGTTATCATGGGAAGCACCGGATCCAAACGAGATGGGAAATTCAAATGCAAACTCTGTCGAATGATCTTCGATTCGAAGGAAGAATTGAAACTGCACATGATTGAGGACCATAACGACAAGTGAGTCAAGAAAATCTCCTTTTTGGTTTTGTCGTTCTGCCTGCAAGGGCTATTCTTCTCGAGGTGAGATAATCGATGACAAAAAAATTGGAAGAAATCAATGCGCCAAAAGCTGTTCCACGTGAGTCTGACAACCCAATCGTGGAAGAGTACAAGGAGGAGCTTCTGACAAGGCCAGCCTTTGGCGTGCACCCGGCTACAGCCGGTGAAGAGGCAAGGCTTTGCCGCATGGAGAGCCTCCTGGCCGAGATGAGAGATAAGGTCGATAACCTGGAGAGAAGGCTCAAGGCATTAGAAGGCAGAAGGCAATAGCATTTCTTTTGCCGGCGGGATATACCTTTTGAGCAGTAGTGAGAGTGAGACGACGGTTACGGAACTCAAGGCCATGGCCAGGCCTGCAAATTCAGGTCGGAAGGCAATGCCATAAAATGGAAAGAGCGCTCCTGCAGCAACTGGAACCAGCAGAGCATTGTAGGCAAAGGCCCAGAAGATATTCAGCTTGATCCTCGAGATAACCTTGCGGCTGAGCTGAATGGCGGCCACGGCATCCAGCAGATTGTCCTTCATCAAAACGATCTCCCCAGTCTCGATTGCGACATCTGTTCCGCTGCCGATGGCGATGCCGACATCGGCCTGCGCCAGAGCCGGAGCATCGTTGATGCCATCGCCAACAAAGGCCACCTTGCGTCCTCCTTGCTGCAGCCTCTTTATCTCTTTGGACTTCTCTTCTGGCAGAACCTCGGAGAGGACCTGCTCAATGCCAAGCTGATTTGCCACAGCGGATGCACTGCGAAGGTTATCTCCTGTGATCATGATCACACTAAGTCCCATCTTCTTCAGCTCTAAGACTGCTCTTGAGGCCGAATCTTTCAGCTTATCGGCGATCCCCAAGACGCCACAGCCTTTGCCGTCCAGGGCGATCAGAATGGCGGTCTTTCCCTGTTTCTCTAAGTCGGATGCCTTCGCCAGCAGCTCATCTGGCATTTCAATGCCCCTTTCCAGGAAGAGCAACCTGTTCCCGACCACCACCCTCTTTGCATCAACCTTTGCTAGCACGCCCTTTCCTGGCAGGGTCTCGAAATTTGTTGCTCCCGTGAGGCTGATTTTCTCAGCCTGGGCCTTCCTGACCACCGCCTCAGCTAAAGGATGCTCGGAGCCTTTCTCCGCATCTGCGGCCAGCCTCAAAAGATCCATCTCATCTATGCCAAACGATGCCAGGTCTGTGACATCTGGACGGCCTACAGTCAGTGTGCCGGTCTTGTCGAAGGCGACTGAATTGAGCTTCTCTGAGGCTTCCAGAGCCTCACCACTCTTGATGAGAATTCCAAGCTCAGCTCCCCTGCCAACGCCCACTGTGACTGCTGTGGGCGTTGCCAGGCCAAGGGCGCAGGGGCATGCCACTACTAATACCGATATGAGGGCCGTCAGCGAGAAGAGCAGCGTCTCGTGGGCGATGAAGTACCAGTAGACGAAAGCAAGAGCTGCGATGGATAGAATTGCGGGAATGAAATAGCTCACCGCACGATCAGCAATCCTCTGAATGGGCGGCCTTGACCCTTGAGCCTCCTGTACGAGAGAGATGATCTGCGCCAGAGTGGTCTCACGGCCAACCTTTGTGGCCCGAAATCTGAGGACTCCGTTCTTGTTGATAGTCCCACCCACCACTTTTTGGCCAACGACTTTCAGCACCGGAACTGGCTCGCCTGTGATCATCGATTCGTCCACATAGCTCTGACCGTCCAGGACAAGTCCATCCACTGGAATCTTCTCTCCTGGCTTGACCTGGATCTGGTCACCGACCACGACATCCTCCACAGCCACCTCGATCTCGGACCCATCCCTCAGGACAGTGGCCCTCTTGGGCTGCAGACCCACAAGCTTCCTGATGGCCTCCGAGGTACTGCCCTTGGCCTTAGCCTCCAAGAAACGCCCAAGCGTAAGAAATGAGGCAAGCATGATCGCCGTCTCGTAGAACATGAAATCCGAAGTGAGCACTATCCCGAAGGTGCCAAGTATGCTGGAACCATAGGCCACACCGATGCCCATGGCGTACATCACATCCATGTCCAGGCTCCTGTTGCGCAGGGCTCTGAAGGCCGCGCGAAATATTGGAAGGCTGACGTAGATGAAGACTGGAGCGGACACCACCAGCATGAACAGATTCATGAAATTGGGAGCTGCCATGAGGATGCTCATGGGGATGAGATGGTGGACTGGAAAGTACATCAGAGCCATTAAGATGAGGCTTACTGCAAAGCCTATTATGATCCGCCGTTTCTTGTCTGCCAGATCCTTCGCCAGCAATGCCTTTTCCTGATCTGCAGATGCCTCCTCGTCTGCCAGCCCCAGGAACTGATAGCCAGTATCGGCCACGGCCACTTTGAGATCTTCCAGGCCTACCATTCTGGGATTGTAACTGACGTAAGCCTTCTCTGACGCCAGGTTCACGCGCACATCCACGACGCCGTCCAGCTTTTTAAGTCCCGTCTCAAGAGCGCCAACACACATGGCACAGGCCATGCCGCCAATCTTCAGCACAACCTTTTCGTCGACAACGTCATAGCCCGCATTCCGGATCGCCATCTCAAGGTCTGCCAGCTTGAGCTTCTTCGGATCGTATTCAACTGTCGCAATCTCTGTGCCAAGATTTACCTTGGCCTGCACAACCCCTTCTTGGCCCATGAGGGCCTTCTCGATGGCTGCACTGCAAGCAGCGCACGCCATTCCAGTGACCTTTAATTCAGCTCTCTTGGTCTCAGACATAGCTATTGACAAGTCAATGCGCTTCTACTCGAAACTAAATGAACCTCTCAAACCGCTCCCGGCCTGCCTTGCAGATGGGGCAGACCTCGGGCGGCCTCTCTCGTCCGCAGAGGTAGCCGCAGACAAGGCACCTCCACACTGGCACTGAGAGCTTCACGGGCGCAGCATCAGGGCTTGCGCCAGATGATCCAGGCTTTGCCGCTCTGCCCATGAATGGCTGCCTTCTCTCAGGAATGCAGCTTGGCTCCTTTTCGCCTTTCAGGACTGCTGCAGAGACATAAAGCGCACAGTAGCAGGCCCCAAACTCCGAAAGATCTGCGTCTCTGTAGTAGCAGGGACAGATGATGTCAAGATCCTGCTGCTTGTCGTCTGCAGCCAGCCGGCAGGGGCAGGCGCGGTAGCCGTAGCGTCTCTCGTTTATTAGCAGGCCTCTGACCAGGCCCTTGACGAACTCAACATCTGGATTTAGGAAGTATCCACCCTGCTTTGCCTCTCTGTCCAGGCGGGCATAGAGTTCATCCACCTCGCTATCGTTCGGCTCACTGAAATTCTCATTCATCAGCCTATTGCCTCCCGGATCTCCTTCTCCCTGAAGCCCACAATGCTCTTATCTCCAATGACGAGCGTAGGAAATGAGGTGCTAGGATTGTAATGCTTTACCTGCTCTATCGCCTTGGTTCTGTCCTCTCCCTTCAGCAGATCGACATAAATGTAGTCGAAAGAGACGCCTAACGCCGTCAGAAGCTCCCTTGTCCTCTTGCACCAGATGCAAGTGCTCAAGGCATACAATGTGATCTTGCCTCTTTCCTTCCCAGCAACATGTTCAAAATTCATGAGACACCAGCTTTGTAAAGTACGCTGGTAACAGATAAATAACTTCTCTAAACAACTTCTCTAAACGAACCTGGACGCAGGAAAGAGACGCTGGGTTCAAAACCAAAGATCTGGCTCAAAACCAAAGATCAAAATGCATAGAGCTTGCTCTCCTCATTCATCGCATCCTCGACCAGGCGCTCGTAAAAATCAACCGGCACCACAGTTTTATCTTTAGCTTGCACGCCCCTCGCCTCCAGATCCTCTTGGCAGGCCACAATCCTGTTCAGTGGCAGGTTTTCGAGGGCTTCTTCGAGCAGCATATAAACTCCGTCTCCGGCCAGATAAAGGACGGCATTTTCAGACCGAGAAATCAGGCGCATGCAAAACCTGGCACGTTCGCTGAACGGGGACTTGGTCAGCAGGAAAATGTCCACCCTGGATCCTTTGGCGTCTGAGTGCAACTGTCTATTGTGCTCCATTGAAGATCAAATCCCTCACAGTGCGATCACTGAATCAGAGGCTACAGCCTCCTCTATGAACTTCTCATCATCGACCAGCTCAACCCTTTCAATAAGGCTCTGGCTAAAAAGGCCTCTCTTTGCTAGCGAGGGCTCATGGGCGATGACCCTCATCTCGGGATAGGCATAGATTATATCTGAAAGGTTGGGAACCCCAAGGGCTCTGCTATCTTGTCCTGCCAGCGCCAGGTACACACCATCTGCATAGAGGCCCACAATTACGTTCATCTTTATGCTCACAGCTGCTGCGTTGAGCAGCCCGTAAGCCTTCTCGCTCCCGTAGGGTGCAGCATCCAGCATGTAAAAGACAGATCTCATCTTGATAAAGCGATGACTTTATCGCTCTCCTTCAACATCTCAGCCAGATCATACAGGCTTGTGATCCTAATTCCTGGAAGATATTCTTGGCATACGCCTTCTGCAGCCTGATACCCACGAGCTGCTGCACATCTTGGACAGGCCCTGATGGTTGCTCCATTGGATGCCAGCTCCTCAAAAAGCCGTCCGATATTGACGAAGTGCACAGGATTCTGGCCTCCTTTTGGTATGTGCACTGCGTCGAGGTAGAGGAAGATATTTACCCTGTGATGCACCAGGGCTGCCTTTGCAATTTTTACCGCCATCTCTGCGCACTCAGAGATGTAAGGCCCGTCGGTGAGAATGATGGTCAGAGTCGCCAATGTTCCACGCCTTCAGAGGTATTCCAGCAAAGTCCTGATATGCTCCAGGTTGGTTGCATATTTTGCCTCAAGCAGAGGAGTGCATTTTTCAAGCGCCACCTCCCTTCCAACCAGCTTGATTGCGAAGGCATAGCAGCTCTGCTCTCCACAGATTTGGCAGTTGGTCTTGGGAAGGTACTCGTAGATCTGGGCATGGTCCACTTTGATCTTCTCGCGCTGAACCGGGGTCACTCCTTTGATTATTGCCTCATTGATGGTCTTCTTCAAATCCTCCAAAGTCTCACGCGCCTCCTCCTCGCTCTTGATCATGGTCATGGTGACATTCCCTGTGGAGTAGATTGTTATGAGAATATTGCCCTTCTGGATTATGAGGGCTCCAATCTTCTCAGAGTACCTGGCCCGTGGAAACAGGGGCTCCAGGAGTCTGAGGGCGCCTTCCAATGGTGGCTCAAGCCGGGCGATGATCCTGAACTTGGATTCATCGGCAATGCAGGGCAAGAGCTGTCGAATTTCCAGGATCTGCAGCGGCTTGGTTTTGGAGAGGTCCTTCGTAGTTTCATCAGGCTTTTGTGCAGATTTGGTCTCCATGAAGTTCTTTCCGAAATCCGTAAGAGAGAGCACTCCATCATCGATCTCTGCTAAGCCTGCTTGCTGCAGCATTTGCAGGTGGTAATCCAGCATTGCGGCACCGACTTCTTTCTCAATCTCCTCTCGTGTCCTCTCTTTCTCCACCAGCAAGGCCATGATTTTTCTTCTTGTGGCATTTGCCATGGCATTGCTCACCAACTTCACATTCGCAGAAGGGCTTGTCATATCCATCTCACCTTTTTTACTCAGGTCTCACATGAGACCTCTGTTTGCAGATCAGGGTAAAATCTCCCTCTCAGCTTCAGGGCCACGTTCACAAGGGCGATCAGCACTGGAACTTCGATGAGCGGCCCAATCACTGCTGCAAAGGCCTCTTGGGATGCGATGCCAAAGACACCCACAGCTACCGCAATTGCCAGCTCGAAGTTGTTGCTGGCAGCCGTGAATGACAAAGCTGCAGTATTCTCGTAGTTCACGCCCAGCTTGTATGCCATGAAGAAGCTGACAAAGAACATGAGCAGGAAGTATGCTGCCAGGGGTATGGCCACTCTTACTACATCAAGGGGAAGCTGTACTATGTAGTCGCCCTTCAGTGAGAACATCACAATGATTGTGAAGAGCAATGCAATCAGAGTTATGGGCGAGATCTTGGGTATGAAATCCCTCTCGTACCAGCTTCTTCCTTTGGCCTTCATCAGACCGAATCTGGTGATCAATCCTGCCAGAAATGGTATCCCCAGATAGATGAATACGCTCTCTGCGATCTGGGCGATTGTTACATCGACCTGCGTCCCTTCGGCTATGCCAAGGGCTGCAGGAAGCACTGTTATGAAGACATAGGCATAGACAGAGTAGAACAAGACCTGAAAGACGGAATTCAATCCCACCAGGGCTGCGCAGTATTCAGTGCAGCCGCAGGCAAGCTCATTCCAGACTATGACCATGGCGATGCATCTTGCAAGTCCAATGAGGATTATGCCGTACATTAGGTGGGGATAGTCTCGCAAGAATAGCACAGCAAGAGCAAACATCAAGATCGGACCCACTACCCAGTTCTGCAGCAGGGATAGGCCAAGGACCTTCTTATCCTTGAAAACCCTGCCCAGCTCTTCATACTTCACCTTGGCCAGCGGTGGGTACATCATCAGAATAAGGCCGACGGCTATAGGTATGGATGTCGTGCCCACCTGCAGACTTAGTATGACTCGGGTGATGCCAGGTGCATAGTAGCCGGCTGCCACACCGAGGAACATGGCTACGAATATCCAGACG
>JAUCQD010000064.1 GCA_030372945.1 Methanothrix sp.
CACTTCTGCCCAAGTAGCTCAGTTGGGAGAGCGTCAGACTGAAGATCTGAATGTCCCCGGTTCGAGTCCGGGTTGGGCATATTTTGGGCATATTTTTTACCTGGAAATTTCGGACTCTTAATTGCGATCTTGACTCATAATATTAACCCAGACACTGATAATAATTCGCAAGCTAGTAATTTGGAAGTGATGATCCCTGTCAAAGAACATCCAAGACCCCATCGAGGGATTCTCAAGCAATTGGCCATGTATCTCTGCGTCGCTTGATTTTTGTGAAGATAGTGCTGCTAATGATGAAGAGAGAAGGCATCTTTTCTTGAATGAGATCTCTGCCCTTTTCGACAGGTTACAGCACGGATTCGATCGCTTGGCAGAAGAAGAGAGGGCAAAATGCGGTCTGAGGGGTGTGGCGGTCGAAATCTCCCTGAAAATCGATATGAGAAAGAGGGAGATCGTGCTTGATAAGCTATACAAATATTGCCAGATGGATGTTCACTTATTCACGGAGCTTTTGCAGATACTGCAGCGCAACTTCCAAGACTTTACGCTGATCGTTCCATCATTGCAGGGATACGAATTGGCAAGAGAAATCTATCGGTTTTTTGGCGTTCCTGTTATTGAATGCATTTATCTCAAAGGCGACACCGAGGATAGACTGCTCATGGGCGAAGCTCTGAGGGAGGTAGCATTCGGGCGCATCATTGAGGATACAGAGAAACATTACAAAGAACTTGGTGGCTTGAAAAAGAAAAATGAGGTGCTCGAAAACGGCCTGGAGGTGTCAATGTACCACATAGGGCGAGAAGGTGAGGAAGAGGTCCTGTGGATGCAGGTGAAAATTCCCCTATTGCCGGGCCGAAAGATAGCAAATAACAGCGACATATGATTCTTCTGGAAAAAAGGTTGGCGATGCTTTATGCACCGCTTTTACAGCCCAAGGGTTGGATTGATTCCTAGGACAAATACTACTATGAAGTAAACGGCGTTAAGCACAAGACCCAATGGCACGCCCAGCTTTGCCCACTCACCGCTGGTGATCCCCAGCTTGCCGGCAGAGATGATGTTGGGGATATTGCCAGGTATGAGCATGCCGCCAGAGATCAGTAGACCGTATAGAGCCGCATTGATCTGCCTCTGGCTCATGGCTGGGGAGATCTCTGCAGCTGTCAGCGTAGCATTGTCCAGAATGGCTGAGATCATGTTAACCCAGAAGAGTACAAAATCAGGGATCTTGGTCAGATATTTGAAGATGAGTATCTCCATTCCAGCACCTAATAGGAATAATGCGGATACAAACAGCCATACCTTGGCTGCCCTGATGAAGACCTCATTGACGCTTCCCGACTCCTCGCCCATAGCCATAACCTCTCCCTTAGTGGCTCTCTTTCCCACATAGAACATGCCGAAGAGAGCACATGCCAAAACGCCCAGGACAATCAATATGCCAAGCTGATCCGCCAGATACCAGAAGCCTGCATTGTATGGCTCACCCTGAAGCTTGGTGATGGCGATGGTAGACAGGGGCTCACCAAGAGGTGTCAGCACTGCGCCAAGGC
>JAUCQD010000065.1 GCA_030372945.1 Methanothrix sp.
CCTTTATGGTTACCTCTTCGGCAACATCCTGGCGGTTACCTGGAATGACGTCTCCCTCATCCTGGGACTCACCCTGTCCGTCCTGATCCTGGTATTTCTGCTTTACAAGGAATTTCTCATCCTGAGCTTTGATCCAGCTTACGGAGAGGCCATCGGCCTTCCTGTACAAAGATTGCGACTCCTCTTGCTCTGCATGGTGGCCTTCAGCGTGGTGGTTTTGATCAAGATAGTAGGAATAATAATGGTCATCGCCCTACTGACAATTCCAGGAGCCATCAGCAGGCAGCATATGAAGAGCATAACAGGCATCATGGCCGGGTCTATGCTTCTTGGGGCCGTCTTTGTGACAGCAGGCTTGATGGTCTCCTATCTGCTGAACGTCCCCTCTGGGGCAACCATAATCCTGACCGCAGCAGTTGTGTTCTTCGTGAGCATCGCCCTCACCAGATAGCCTTAATTAAGGGATGCAAGTTAATCCAAAGATAACATGAAACTCCTAGGGATCGTCTGCATTCTGTTTCTTCTTTGCTCGGCCTGCCTGGCAGATGATCTCATGTTTTTTGCAGACGATCACTACAAAGCCATTGGGCTTCCTCATCTCAATGCTTCAGTCGCAAATCCTGTCCTTTACCGGGGAGACTCTCTCCTCCGAATAACTCTGGCCAACCACGGCAGGCTTAAGGAGCTTGTGCCGATAAGCGGTAACGGCTCGAAGGACGACATTCTCCGGGAGATGGCCGAGGAGATGCACAGCATCGATGCATTCAGCATAACGGCTGTGCTGCAAGGAGCAGGTCCGGTAAAGGTCAGATCAGGGCCGCAGCACATAGGGTCTTTGCCATCAGGCTCGCTGGCCGATCTGGAGTTCAACATCTCTGTTGGAGACGAAGCCAGCGGCTGGTATGCCCTCCCCCTCCGCCTGGATTTTCTGCGCCAGGCCGATGTGAGCGTGAGCAATGGTGAGAGTTCGCCTCTCCTTCAGCCGGAAAACATCAGTCTGAACATCGGGGTGTTTGTTGTTGGCACACCCGGTCCGCTGAGGATCCTGGGAACGAAGTCCGATCTTGTTTTAGGGGATCGCAGAACTTTGATGGCCATAATCGAGAATGATGGTTCATACGCTCTTCACAACTGCTCTGCCCGACTTGTAGCCGCGAGTCCATTTCACGTCGATACAGGAGCATCTGCAGTGGGGGATCTGTTGCCTGGAGCAATGGCCGTGGCCAGCTTCTCAGTGCGATTAGACGGGAATGCAAGCTGGCAGGACTACCAGCTCGGTTGCGAGATCAGCTCAGATGAAGGCATAAACATGCTCTCATTTCCTGTAACAGTAAAGAAAACTGGCAGCTCTT
>JAUCQD010000066.1 GCA_030372945.1 Methanothrix sp.
GTCATAGGGTTTGTCAGAGTCAAGACCATCGTGGATAAATATGCCGCCATCAAACCATCGTGTCTATGATTTGCGTTCGTGAGCGCGGGCCTTGCGAAAAATATTCTGACTCCTAAATATAATAGAAATAATCCTCCGCAAAGTCGCAGCCATGCCCCATTACAAATGAATCATGCATGAAGCCTTCGGCTTCACCACTATAGATGAAAATGGTCAGTGTCACGAGTTATACTGACGTTGCCACGATCAGCACAGAGGTCGTTTTTCCTCTGGTGCTTATAAGCCCGAGAAGGAGTCTGATCCAGGCATCCTTTCAGAACTACGAATTGTTGCCTCCTATGGAGAGCACGCAAGGGAGACTTGACCTTTGATGGATGCCGAGCTGGTTGTGAGTAAGTCCGTCTTGGTGACGGAGTTCGAGGATTTGCCGTGAGAGTTGTGCATTCGATTTGCGCTGGCATGGACGTCCACAAGGAGGACGTGAAGGTATGCTTGGTTTGGCGAGACGGCGCAGGAGAGCGTTGCGAAGAGGTGAGGACGTTCTCGACTATGACCAGGCCGTTGCTGTCGATGCGTGAATGGCTTGAGAGCTATGGCTGCAAAGTGGTTGTCATTGAGAGCACCGGCAACTATTGGAAGCCGATATTCAATCTCCTTGACGGAGATTTCGAGGTCATGCTGGTCAATCCGGGGCATCTGAAGTATGTGGAGGGTTTCAAGACCGACCCCAAGGATGCCCGATGGCTTGCCGGACTTTTGGAGTATGGTCTGCTTCGCGGAAGCTTCATCCCTCCGCGTGAGATTCGCGACCTGCGCGATATGACTCGCTATCGCCGCAGGCTGATAGAAGAGCATACATCGGAAGTAAACCGCGTGCAGAAGATTCTCGAAGACGCCAACATCAAGCTGGCTTGTGTTGCGACGAATATTTTCGGCGTATCGGGTCGTGCGATCCTGAATGCATTGCTTGAAGGTGAGCTGACGCCGGAAGAGATGGCTGAGCTATCGAAAGGTCGTCTGCGCAACAAACGGGAGAAGCTTGCCGAGTCGCTTGTGGGGAGGTTTCGTCCTCATCATGCGCTGCTACTCTCGAAGATGCTGGAACACATCGATTTTCTTGATGGGGCAATTGAGGACTGTGACACAGTGATCGAGGGCATGCTGCGCCCTTTTGTCTCGAAGATTGAGAATATGGACACAGTGCCCGGCATTGATGTTCGCGCGGCCCAGGACATCATCGCCGAGATTGGTTTGGACATGTCCGTATTCCCATCGCACAAGCATCTATGTTCCTGGGCAGCAGTGTGTCCCGGCAACCACGAGAGCGGTGGAAAGCGCAAGAGTGGCAAGACTCGAAAGGGCAACAGGTGGCTCAGAGCGATGCTTGTGCAGTGTGCTCACGCGGCAGGGCATTCTCGCAAGACCTATCTGGGCGCTCAGTTTGGCCGGTTTGCTGCCCGGAAGGGCAAACAAAAAGCTGCTATAGCAGTCGGCCACAGTATGCTGGAGGCGATATACTTCATTCTTCGTGATGATGTGCCTTACCAGGATCTGGGGCCTGAGTATTTCGACAAGATCAATAAAGACCATATCATTCGCAATTACAAGAAGCGACTAGAAGCTCTGGGCCTTGAAGTCCAGATATCCGAAGCGCCTGTGGCGGCTTGATAGGTCTATTTTCAAGGGAGCCAAGTCCAGTTGAGGTATACAACGACCTTGACGGTGATCTTGTCAATTTCTTTCGAGTCCTCCGCGATCCGGCTCAGTTTGCGGATTTCTATCAGCGCGCCTGGCTGAGTCCATACAGCCG
>JAUCQD010000067.1 GCA_030372945.1 Methanothrix sp.
CATGATGGCATAATATGCGCAAGGAGTTTCGCAGCCTCATAGCCTTGGAAGAAGCAGTATCAATAGTTCTCAGCCATGCTCCCAAGCCTGGTGTGAAGATCGTTCCAATACAGCAGGCCAGGGGCGCAGTTCTGGCAGAAAAGATCGTCTCTGGCATGGATGTCCCGGGATTCAATCGTGCCTCGATGGACGGCTATGCAGCCCTGGCCGAAGATACTTTAAAAGCCAGAGAGGACAGGCCAGTCTGCCTCAAGCTGGTGGGCAGCGTCCCCATGGGCGCCAGGCCCGAGGTTCACGTGGGAAGGGGCGAGGTCGCAGAGGTCTCCACAGGCTCCATGATGCCGCAGGGCGCTGACGCAGTCGTCATGGTCGAATATGCTCAGGAAGATGATGGTCGTGTACTTGTGCATAGACCAGTCTTCAGTGGGGAGAATGTGCAGACAGCAGGCAGCGACATTGCTCTTGGAGAGGCTGTGCTCTTCCCCGGCACAAAGCTGGCCACGCGAGAGATAGGCGTTCTGGCGGCATTGGGATTGGAAGAGGTCCCAGTCCGTCAGCTGAAAGTAGGCGTGGCATCCACTGGCAACGAGCTGGTGCGGCCAGGAGAGCCTTTGGGCATCGGCCAGATCTACGACATCAATTCCCAAACAATTGCTATGGCCGTTGAGGAGTGTGGGGCTACAGCCATAAGGTACGGCATACTTCCTGATGAGTTGAGGAAGATGGCGAAGACGTTGCAGAAGATGGCTCAGGAGTGCGATCTCATCCTGGTGAGCGGCAGCACTTCAGCGGGTAAAGGCGACATGATCTATCAGGTTATGGATGCCGTGGGCGAGACTGTCTTTCACGGCATAAACCTGAAGCCTGGCAAGCCCACAGTATTCGGGCAGATCGAAGGCAAGCCATGCATCGGCCTTCCAGGCTACCCCACGAGCGCCCTTACCGTCTTCGCAAAGCTTGCAGCCCCTCTCATTCGCAAATCCCTGGGTGTGAGAGTGCACGGACACAGCACGAAAGGCAGGCTGGCAGGACCTATTCGAACTGAAGGTCGCCAGCAGATGCTTGCTGTGGGCATCTTGCGCGGCCTGGTCTATCCTGTGGACAAGGGCAGCGGATCCATCACCACCTTGGCAGGAGCTGACGGTATCATGGAGATTCCCGCGGGTGTAGAGTACCTGGAAAAGGGAGCGGAATTTGAACTGAACCTGTTTTCTGAACTCGAAGCTCCGGATCTCGTAATTGCCGGGGAGAACTCCATCCTTCTGGAAAAGCTGGCAGAGACGCTTCCCATGCAAATCAAGCTCATGAACACAGGATCTATGCGGGGGAGGATGTACCAGGACGACGGTATCGCAGACCTGGTCTGTGTCTCAGGCTTGCAAGATCCTCCTGCCGGGCTGGCAGCAATAAAAGGCTACAAGAGAGAGATGGGACTGATCTTCCGGGACGAGAAAGCCCTGATGGACATGAGTTGCCAGAGAGTAGTTGGCTGGCATAGGGATTCGACGATGAAGCTCGCATTTGAGCGGGTTATGTTGGATCTGGGCATCTCCAATCCCAGGTACGTGCGAGTCGCCAGAACGCATTCATCCGTCGCTGCAGCCATATCTTTTGGCCGAGCAGACGTGGGTTTTTGCGAGCATGCTGCAGCAGAGCAGGCAGGCTTGGGCTTCAAAGCAATTTTAGACGATGAGGTTTGGTTCCTGGCAAAGCCTGAAGTGCTGGAGGGCTCTGCTGCAAAAGCCTTCATTTGCGCACTTCAGAACTCTGTTGCAAAGACCTAATCCGCCTCTCGTAGTAGCTGAGGGGGTGTCGGACCTTACGGCACAGATCGTCTTCGCCTGGGCAATTGCCATATGTGGCCATGGTGGCGCACGCTGGTGGCCTGTATTTGGTTCCCGAGGCGCCTGCGATATGCTCCACCTGGTAGCGGGTCTTCTCCTCATCGAAATCCGGGCTGGTGTTGAAGAGTGCAACGACCTCCTCGGCAGTCATATTGATCTGCAAGAGAAAGCTTACCAGCGCGAAGCGCGCTGTATGAGCCAGGTTTATGCCTTTTGCTGCATCGGACAGCATCTTTTTGATGCAAGGTGGAAAGGCCCCCTGCTCTATCTTGCCCAAATCCACTCTCTTGCGGGCTTTTAAGGCCTCAAGATCAGCACGCAGTGGATTCAGGTACTCAGAAAGCCGCTCGCAGACACTCTCGTCGACAGACAAAGGAAGTGCCCTCAATACCCTCTCCCTGACCTGCTCCTGCAAGAGTCGCTTCAACTCCTCTTCTGTTACAGTGAGATAGCCGCCTTTCAGGTCGCGATTGGTCAGCTTCCAATTTGGGCTGTGCATCCTGTGCGCAGCACGTATGTACTCTGCAAAGTAGAGCTTCAAGGGCCCTGACCCCTGTGGATGAAGGCCAAGGTCGCCTGCTAGCAATACGAGGTTTACGTCTGCCTCGTGCATCCTTTTGAAGGCCAGCTTTGCCTCTGCAAGAGCATAGCGGCGCAGGAGGAGTGGGTCTTGCAGACATGAGACCATAACCCTGGCCAGAGGATAGGAGAGCAGCTCTGTCAGATGCCCTACATCTGAGCTCGCCCTTCTTTCAGGGATGGAGCCTGATATTGCTCCTCCGACTCTCTCTGCGGCTCTGCCGCGCACGGACTTAAAAGATGTTTTTCCGATCAGATCGTCCAACGAGTATCCTAGACTGCGAACCTGGTCAGACGCTTCTTGAGTAAAAGGAAAATCAGATGACCTCATTCTTGCTCAATGCGCGGAGCTAGGAGGTAGTTGATCTCCACAAACTGGCCGAGTTTGAAGTTCACCCGAAGGGGATAGTCTATGCCCATCTCTAAAGTTACCTCTGGAGCCTTGCTGATGGACTTGCTCATGTCCTCAAGATAGTCCAATGAGAAGAGAGATCTGGCCTCTCCAGGCTTCATGCCCAGGAGCTCAGTGCTGGGTATCTTGAGCTTGAGGGAGTCGATATCTCCTTTAGCCTCCATGTAAAATCCCTCATCTGAGACGCCCAGCACAACGTGATCGCTGACCTTCTCGGCTGCCTTCACAGCCCTGCGCAGCTCAGCACCGGGCAGAGTGACGTGCGCGGGCAGGTCCAGCTCTGGAATGCGCGGCTCTTTTCGGATGGCAGAAGGATCTATCAGGCTTAGGGTATATGACAGGGATCCCACGCCGATCTTCAGCTTATGGCTCTCTTCGTCCAGCTCCAGCTGAACATTCTCGCCCTTATCTGCCATGCTCAGGACATCGCTCAAGCGCACCAAGTCAACGCCTATCTCGCCCTGATCGGCCTTGAAAAAATCGAATGCTTCAGCGCGAATCCTTAGCGATACCATGGCAACGTTCGCCGGGTCTACAGCCTTCAGCTCCAAGCCCTTTTCCGAAATCGAGAACTTCACTTCGTCCACTAAAGACGATACCGATTCGATCGCATCGCGCAGATTTTCCGCGTTGATTGATGCCTTGAACATTCCTTGAGCCACCTCAGTGAAGATGCATCCTACTTATTTAACTTAAACTCTTTTATTCGTATCTTCTCCACCTAAACCCACATTTTGTGCAAGTTAGAAAGCGCGTCGGGCTTTCATCGGCGGCTCTGGTCTGTTTCATCTCCCAGTAAGCGACGTTATTGCCGCACTCTGGACATTTGGCGTTGGTCG
Source organism: Methanothrix sp. (assembly GCA_030372945.1). Taxonomy (GTDB): domain Archaea; phylum Halobacteriota; class Methanosarcinia; order Methanotrichales; family Methanotrichaceae; genus Methanothrix. The sequence continues at coordinate 3,675 of JAUCQD010000067.1, forward strand.
TGGGCAGAAGCTGTATATTTCCCTCCAAAATAGGCATTTCGCTCTTTTTCTGCTCTGTTTTGCTTATGAACGAGGCGTTGGCAGTCTTAGGCCTCTCATAATTGCATCTCTTGCAGAACAACACGCTTTTTTTGGGCACCAGGACCTTGCCGCACTTTGGGCAGTATTCGGGATTAAACGCCATTGCCGTCTAAGGTATTCACTCGCCATATTAAAGTTTACCAGTGCTACAATCCAGGGATATATGAGCACTGCCATAAATGTGATCTGCCTGGATCGCCCGGGGATGTTGCGCGACATCGCTGGCGTGGTGGCAATGAGAGGCGGCAATATAGTCTACACCCAGCAGTTCGTGTTGGAGCGGGGGGTGAATAAGGGCAAGGCATCGGTCTACATGGAGATCGATGGGCCTGAAAAGGAGGCCAAGGGAATGGTAGAAGACCTTGAGGCGCTTGAATCCATCACTGAGGTCTCAATTCACAAGTCCTTCGAGAAGATCTACGGCTCAAGGGTGATAATAATCGGAGGCGGAGCCCAAGTGGCACAGGTGGCCGTAGGTGCCGTAAATGAAGCCGACCGGCATAACCTGCGGGGCGAGCGCATAAGCGTTGACACCATCCCGCTGGTGGGCGAAGATGCCATTGCCGATGCCGTCAGCGCCGTCAGTCGCCTGCCACGCGCCTCGATCCTGGTGCTGGCCGGCGCTCTGATGGGCGGGCGCATCACAGAGGAGGTGAAGAAGCTTCAGGCGGAGGGAATACCCGTCATAGCCTTGAAGATGGCCGGGTCAGTTCCAGATCAGGCCGACCTGGTTGTGACGGATCCCATCCAAGCAGGAACCTTCGCAGTGATGCATGTGGCCAGTACGGCGGTATTCGATATCATCCGGGTAAAGGGAAGAGAATTTTAGCTTAAAGGCTTGAGACTATAGAGGGAAAAATCCCCAATGACCCAAGGTCACCCATGTGGATGAAAATGGATCTTTGCGAGAACCATTTTCATACCACACCACCGTGACCCAATGTCACTCACGCGTATGAAAAAATTAGAAATCCTATAAAGAGATGCCGAATGAGCGACTTTGAGTGGGCGCTTGTGGGCGCCCTGAACTCATTCTTCCAGAGAGAAAATATCGCTGCAATAGCCTACCGTCTCAAGCAGTCGCGATTTGCAGCTCAGTTGGCTGACATACTTGTGGACTCACGAATTCCCGAGTACTACCTGGCCATTGAGTGCAAGAGCGTCGATGCACGCAAGACAAAGTCACTGTACTTCAAGCAGCACTTCAGCACGGCTGCCGGAGAGCACCAGATCTCACGAGAGACTGATTTCATCGCTCGCTCTGGAAGGCATGGCATCTTGGCAGTTGAGCTGCGCTGGGGGCCAGGCCTGCCCAGGTCTGCGCATCTGCTGCCATGGGGAATGGCCGCTCAGAGCTATGATGATGGAAAGAGTGGCATAACCTTGCAGGAGATCGAGGCAAATCCACCCCTGCAAAGGATAAGAGGAGCTTACGAGATATCAAGGCTCGACATCGTGAGAATATCAGGATATTACGATATGGCCACGAACCAAGACTCCCTTGAGGCTGATCCGCCAGCGGATGGCTGAAAGAGAATTACTAAATTTAACTTCAAACAAGTTGACTTGGATTAACCTTTTATTTCAGCCCAGCATTTCAGAATGCCATGAAACTTCCGGGCACGGCGACCCAAGAGGAGAACATTTACATAGCCATGGGAAAGCTGGATATTCGGCCGGGCAGCACCTTTCTGGATATAGGCTGCGGCTCGGGAGCCGTCTCCCTGGCTGCATCCCGCTTCACAGACAGAATCTATGGCATCGACCTGCGCAAAGAGGCAGTTGAGATCTCAAGGACGAGGGTTCAAGGCGGCATATTTTTCCTTGGCGATGCCTTCGAGGTCATGCCCCAGCTTCCCGAAATCGATAGGTGCTTCATCGGCGGCACGCGCGGGATCGAACGGTTCTTGCCCGTGCTCGTGAAAAAGGCATCTCCTGGATGCATCATCGTGGCAGACCTGGCAAGGATTGGAATTGCTGGGCGCGTGGCTGCCATGATGAAGGAAGAGGGCATCTTTCAGGAGCTAATCCAGATATATATTTCAAGGGGTTACGAACTGGCTGGGGACATAGCCTTAAAGCCCGTCAACCCCATCTTCATGGTGATAGGCAAATGTTGATCGGCATCAGTCTTGGCCCCGGCGACCCGGAGCTCATGACCTTCAAGGCGGCAGCAGCCCTAAGAAAGTGCACAAAAGTCTTCGTGCCAGGAGAGATGGCTGCAGAACTGGCACAGCCCTATTGTGTTCCCGAGATCATGGAGTTTCCAATGATAGAGGACGAAGTCGAGCTCGAGAAGATCTGGCACGCCAACGCAAAAACAGTTGCCAGCTTCGCGCTTGCGGGCAATGCGGGCTTCGCGTGCATCGGAGATGTCAACACCTTCTCCACCTTCAGCCACCTCAGGCACGTGATCAGACAGAGCCACCCTGAGATTGAGATCCAGACCATTCCCGGGGTAGGCGTTGTCCCTGCCATGGCTGCAAGCTTTGATGCTGCCCTGGAGAGCTCCTTTGAGGTCTCAGACGGCTCTCCGGTAGATTCGGTCATAAGGATAAAGGCAACGAGGCCGAGGAAGCTGGCAGAGGAACTGCGCCAGAGGGGCTTTGAGGATTTCGTTCTTGGGATGCGGCTTTGCACGCCCCAGCAAAAGATCATACGGGGAGAGATGCCCAAGACGAGCGACTATTTCAGCGTTCTCCTGGCCAGGAGGCGTAGATGAAGGTCCACTTCGTAGGCGCAGGTCCCGGAGACGTCGACCTGATCACAGTGAAAGGAAAGAGGCTGCTCGAGGAGGCAGATCTTGTAGTCTATGCTGGCTCTCTGGTGAACCCCGAACTCCTGAAGGACCTTCATGCAGAGCTCCTGGACAGCAACGGCCTTTCGCTGGAGGCCACTACATCCAAGATCATCGAAGCTTTGCGGTCCGGAAAAAAGGTCGTGCGCTTGCACAGCGGTGATCCCTCGCTTTACGGTGCCATCATCGAGCAAATGAAGCCCCTGGAGGAGGCAGGGGTGGATGTGGAGGTGGTTCCAGGAGTCTCATCCCTATTTGCAGCCTCCGCCGCCCTCAAGACGCAGCTCACACTGAAGGGCGTATCTGAGTCGTTGATCATCACAAGGCCTGCAGGCACAACCCTGGAAAAGGATGAGCTGACGGCGCTTGGCAGACACGGCACAACTCTCGCAATTTTCTTGGGCATAGACAGGATAAGAGACATAGTCGACTCCTTGGAGCGGCCTGCAGACACGCCCGTAGCCGTAGTCTACCATGCCTCCTGGCCTGACCAGAAGATCCTTCTCGGAACGCTTGGGGACATCGCAGAGAAGGTGGATGCTGCGAGAATTCACCGCAGTGCCCTCATCATCGTTGGCAGCGTGCTAACAAGAAAGGGTTTTAGGAGGTCTCACCTATACCGGGATCGACAATGTCCGGAAAGGTAGCGCAAAGAGCGGTTGCTGTGCTCGTTTTTCCCAGAGACAGGGAGAAGGGCGAGAGGATCGTGCAATCTCTGTCCGAGAACTACCGGCCATCTCTGATTTTTTGGGAGAGGGAGAAGCTCGAGAAGGTTCTGTCAAAATTCGATCTGCTGGTTGCTGTCATGGCCGTGGGAATCGTTGTGAGATCCCTTTGCGCCAACCTCAGGGACAAGTGGACTGACACTCCTGTTGTAGCCGTCGACTCGTCCTTGAAATGCGCCGTTCCAGTTGTGGGGGGCCATCATGGCGCCAATGATCTGGCCCTTTGCCTGGCGAACAACTTGGGCCTCTTTCCTGCAATCACAACCGCCACGGATGCTTCAGGCCGCCCCTGCCTGGAAGGCGTGGCTGCAAAGCTTGGAGCCAAGATCGTTGACAAGGATTCCTCAAAGGCAGTAAACATTGCCTTCCTCAGAGAGGATGTGCCAGTCATGAAACTGAAAGGCCCGAAGATCGTGGTGGTTGATGATGATGTGGCAGTCCTGAAAGTTAAAGGCCTGGTAGTGGGTTTGGGTGCGAGAAGGGGAGTTTCATACGTTGAAGTGCTTGAGGCAATAGACGCTGCCTTGGCTGAAGCCGGTAGGAGGCGGGAGGATATCGGGATCCTCGCCACTGCTTGGCTCAAGAGGGACGAGACCGGCATGACAGAAGCTGCCAGGTGCCTGGGAAAAGAGATGCTTTATCTCTCAGAGGAGACCCTCAATGCCCAAGCCCCAACCACGCCCTCTCGTGCTGAGGACCTTGGACTTGCCGGAGTGGCAGAGCCTGCAGTCTTGGCGCTGGCCACGAAGCTGATCCTGCCTAAGAAAGCCTATGGGAGGGTAACTGTTGCCATCGGAGCATAAATTCAAGATAGTCGGCATAGGCCCCGGGGAGAGAGGCCTGCGAACCATCGCTGCAGAGCAGGCCATCCTGGAATCGGACTTTGTTGTAGGCTACAGGCCCTACCTCAGAATGATTTGCGACCTTCTGGATGGCAAGAATGTGGTGGCAAGCGGTATGGGCAAGGAGGTGGACAGGGTCAGAGCTGCTGTCAGTCTTCTCGAAGAGGGATCCACTGCATTGGTGAGCAGCGGAGACCCCAATGTCTACGGCATGGCAGGCCTCGGACTTGAGCTGGCACCAAATCCTGCAGAGGTGGAGATTGTGCCAGGAGTGACATCGTTTTCGGCTGCAGCCTGCCGCTCCGGCCTGGCATTCCGCCAATGCGTGGCAGTGATCAGCCTCAGCGATCTCCTGACACCCTGGCGAGAGATCGAGAGCCGCCTGAAGATCGCAGCGGAGCTGCAAATGCCAGTCGCCCTTTACAATCCTCGCAGCAAAAGGCGCGACTGGCAGCTCATTCGTGCCCTGGACATCAGCGGCATGAGAGATGCACTGGTGGCCAAGAACGTGGGGCGTGAGGATCAGGAGATCTTCTGGACTACAACCCAGAAACTGATCGAAGACGAATCCCTGCGAGAGAGAATTGACATGACCACCTTGGTCATCATCACCGGCAAAGGCACATTCAATGGTGAGGTCAGCCCACTGGCCAATGTGAATGTGGTGGGCAGCGGCCCAGGAGAGCGAACGCAACTGACGCTGGAGGCAGTGAGCATCCTGAAAAGCTCGACGAAGATATTCGGTGCAGAAAGGTACCTCGATCTGATAGGAGACCTTTCTGTGGGCGAGAAGGTCGCCCATTCTGGGCCCTGTGCCAAGAAGATGACAGCTCGCTTTTGCGAGGCTTGGGCAGCTGCAAAGGCAGGCCAGAAGACAGCCATCCTGACAGGCGGCGATCCTAGCATCTTCAGCTCCGGATGGAGGATCATGGATCAGGCACGAGGAATTGTACCTGTGCACGTCTCTGCAGGAGTCAGCGCCTTCTCCTCGGTCGCCGCAAGAGCAGGTGCCCCACTGGTCAACGACTTTGCCCTGCTCTCCGAGCCCAAAGACTCAACTGCAGTCTCCCTCCTCGCGGGCTCTGGATTTGGAGTTGTCGCCTACAACGTGAAAGGACATGAACTCGCCCCTCTGCTGCGAGAGATCGATCCTGACAGGCCTTGCGTCCTGGCCAGGGATGTGATGCGTGATGGCGAAACGATGATGACATTGACTGCAGAAGATCTGATGGCTGCACGACCCAGCGGCTTTCGGTTCACACTTCTCATCGCTTCTGCAAACTCCCACATAAAAGATGGTAGGATAATAACCAAAAGAGGATATGAGACTAAATACAGCTACTAGAGCCAAACGAGATACAGCTACTAGAGCTGATTTTCATGATGGAAGAACACACTGATATTGGGAGGGTGGCCCAGCGACCACGCTAGAGGTCGCAATGGACTGATTTTCATGATGGAAGAATACACTGATATTGGGGCGACCACACTGGAAGCCATGCAGATCAGCAGAAAAAGCCGCAAGATGATCTCAGACCTCATTGGGGACGATACCCTGGAGGACAGGATAGCTCAAAGGTGTGTCATTGCCACAGGCGACCCAAGTGTGGCCGAGATCCTGAGATTTCTGCATCAGCCTGTCCAAGCAGGCCTGCAGGCTCTGAATAAAAAAGCACCGATCTTCGTTGACATCAAGATGGTAGAAGCTGGAGTTGTGAAGATGGGCCACAAAAGCAGAATAGAGACCATCATCGGCAATGGAGATGATCTCGCAGTTGCCCATGGAATTACACGCACATCGGCCGGTATCTTGGCCCTGAAAGAGAGGCTGTCCGGCTCAATAATTGCCATTGGAAATGCGCCTTCTGCACTGCTCGCCCTGTGCGAGCTGATGGAATCAGGTGATGTTTCACCCGAGCTGGTCATAGGAGTGCCAGTTGGCTTTGTGAACGCTGCTGAGAGCAAGGAGAGACTGAGGAAGATCGATGTGCCGTCCATTTCCACAGTGGGCACGCGCGGCGGAACGCCAATCGCCGTCGCAGCCTTAAACGAGATCATAAATACCTATGCTAGAGCAAATCGCTGACCCGGTCACAGGCTTTCGGGTCCCACCCTCATGGATCAGGCTCAGTCGAGACCCAGATGTTCTGCAGAAAATTTGCAGCGGGCGGTGGGTCCTTCTGTCCAACGGCGAACTGCTGAGGCGTGGCCTGACGACTGGTACAACAGCGGCTGCAGCCTGCAAGGGAGCCGTCTTGTCGCTGAAAAAATCCGTTGATGAAGTGACCGTGAACACTCCCGCAGGCCTGAAGGTATCCCTGCCGGTCGTCGCAAAAGGGGGCCTGTGCGTTGTGAAAAAGAATGGAGGTGACCATCAGTTCGATGTCACAAAAGGCCTAGAGATCGTGGCGAGTGCACGGCTCGCAGAGAAGACTGACCTCCTGCCTGGCAAGGGCGTGGGAAAGATCATGGCAGATGGGCTCTGCGCAGAGATTGGGAAACCGGCCATAAGTCGCTGTGCAAGAAGGCAAATAATGCTAGCAATCGAAGAAGGGCTGAAGGAGACAGGCCTCGCTGGGGCCGAGGTTGAGCTGAGCGTTCCATTGGGCGAGGAGCTGGCCAAAAAGACCCTCAATCCCAAATTAGGCATCGTAGGCGGCATCTCCATTTTGGGCTCGACAGGCTTCGTGGAGCCCTGGAATGATCACCTCATCGAGGACCGTGTAGAGGAGCTTCAAGGCGCAACGAAGGTAGTTGTCACGACGGGAAGAACTGGCCTCAAGTTCAGCCGCATCCTATTTCCTGATCACAAAGCAATACTTTTGGGCAGCCAGCTCGATCGACTGGCATTCAATGAGGACCAAGAGAGCATCCTTTGCGGACTGCCTGCTCTGATACTCAAGTGGGCCTGGCCCAGAGTCCTAGAGGGCACGGGTTACGAAACGGTAGCCGAAATGGTCGAGAAGGACCCAGATCACAAAAATATTGCCCTGGCTTTGGAGATCGTCAAAAAGAGACTTCCTCACACACGAATAGTATTGTTGCACAAAGATGGAAGCATCCTCAGAGACCTATGATCGTCCTCAGAGACCTATGATCGTCCTCAGAGACCTATGATCGTCCTCAGAGACCTATGATAATTGTAGAATAGTGGCATCGTAAACCTCTACGTCTGCAGCACTAGGATAAGTGCCCTAAGACATCTATGATGATTGTAGGTAAAGATGCCCACAACGGCACCGACCGGGCCGCCAAAGGATAAGTGCCCTAAGAGATCTATGATGATTGTGGGGAGTAGATATGATAATTGTAGGTGTTGGTGCAGGCCCTGGCATGCTGACCCAGGAGGCAATTTCGGCTATTCGCAGTGCCGATCTCATCTACGGCTCCAAGAGGGCTATCGAACTCGTCAGGGATCACATTACAATCGGTTGCACCGTCGAGGTGATCGAGGACTACAAAAAGCTGCGCGAGCTTCCTGATGAGGCTCTGATACTCAGCACTGGCGATCCCATGCTCTCCGGCCTGGGATATCTGAAAGGCAAGGTCATTCCCGGAATATCCAGCATGCAAGTAGCATGCGCGCGGCTGAAGATCAGTCAGCTGAAGGTTGTTCCCATCACCGTACATGGTCGCGCCCTGGATCCTGAGGCCGTAGCCTTTGAGCTGCGAAGGGGCAAGAGCGTCTTCCTGATCTCAGACGCAAGCACCGACCTGGAGGGCCTCTGCCACCATCTGGAATCTTGTGGCCTCTCCAGAAGAGTCGCCGTGCTTACAGATCTTGGCTACCCGCAAGAGAGAATAGACCTTGGTAGCACATCTTCGCCGCCCTCAATCCCAGGCCTTTCCTGCATCCTACTGGGAGACTTTTAATACAGGGAGACTTTGGGGGTTGCTGGCGGCACTAAGTTTGCGTTAGGGATTGCAGGTCTTGCATGGGAGATAGCCCTGAGACCTGGCATCTTCGACGCTATCAAAGTAGATCCTGTTCTCGGGCTTTATCTTCAAGGCATAGCGACAGTCAGGCCGATGGTACTTCTTGGATGTGGCGCTTCCCACAAATAGGCCGTCCTGCTTCGCCGAGATGCTCGAAGTGAGATTCGATTTTGAACCCGACTGCTCCGAGCTGCCATTATCTAAATCAGGATCAGCCTTCACATCGAGCGAATTCTCTTCCATGACAGCATCCTCTGATGAGATACTGCTGATATCACCATCAGTACGATCATCAGTACCATCATCAGTACGATCAGACGCACTCTTCTCGTTCTTCGTTCCATCCTTCCGGTCGACATCTATTTCGCCACCACTCGCATCATCTTGCTGTGACACAAACTCTTGATACAATTGCTCAGCGGTCTTTGTCACCAGCCTCTCTGAAGGAGGGGAGCTTGCTGGATGCGCGGCCTCTTCCCAGGGCTCGGCCAGGCCGCATTCTCTGGTCTCACACCCTAAAAGCCCCCCAGGACCGACGACTTCCAGAGTGCAGTTATAGCGTCCGCGTGGGATTTTCATGTTCTTCGAGATCTCGAAGCTGAGATCATCACCGGGTCTCGTTTGTATGAACAGGAATTTTGTGCTCTGAATGGCCTTGTTGCCCTGCAGAAGTGTGGCGTTGAGCAATAGATAAGGATAAGAGCTGTTGCCAGCGAACATGAGACTGCCACGTACGCGAAAGAGGTTGCTGCTCACGTCCGCATCGAAATCCACCTGTAGTCGTAATGGCGAATCCTCAGATAATTGTGCCTTTGCCATCCCAGTCCGAGAGGTCTCTGAATTCTCAATGCAGCCTGACATGAGGATGTGCGCCGCGAGAAGAAGAAATAAAAGATAAGTTATACCACACTTATTAAAAAACTTCAATAACAATTGGCCAACCCCTTTATTTCCTGTGGAGACCTGTCTGCCTGCGAAGACCTACATGCCTGCGAAGACCTACCCGCTTGTGGAGACCTACATGCCTGTGATGACCTATCTGCCTGTGAAGACTTACCCGCTTGTGGAGACCTATATGCCTGTGATGACCTGTCTGCCTGCGAAGATCTGTCTGCCTGCGAAGACATACCGGCATGGATCCAGAACTGCGAGCTGGGACCAGACAACATCACCTTGAGATGGAGCGAAACGCCTTCAGCAGACCTTCGATGCAATCCAGTTGTTTTTTTTGCTTATCCAGGTCATGTTCCTCATCCAGCTCATTGATAAGTACCTCCAACTTACGAATGAGAACTTCCCTCAGATGCGCCTTGGCTTGGTCCAGATCGTCCTTCGGCGCGATCTCTCCAGAGAAGGCTTCCAAGGCTGCAGGCTGCTGCGAAGCCGCAGGCCTCAATCTCGGTATCTCCTTTGTTGAGCCTTGATCTGTCCCGTTGGAACAGACAGGGCAGACAATCTCGCCGTGACAGCGGAATAGTGGCGCGCCGCAATCGTGATGCGTGGCCAGCATGGTGTATCCCTGTTCTAGAAACTTCGTTATCCTCAGGAGGATTTCATCCTCATTCATGCTCGATCACCAGCCACCACATATGTTTAAATACAACGACCATACCATCACTGCCTAACTGATTGAGACGGACATCGTCATTAACCTTTTTCCTCTGAGTGAAGGTGGTGAAGCCATGACATCTGAAAAAGTCCTTAAGCAATGCGTTGAGGTTTTAGAACGCATCATGAGCGATGATGCTGTTCCGAGGAATATCCGGCGCTCGGCTGAGAATGTTAAGGCCATTCTCCTGGACGAAAGCGAAAATGAGGCTATCAAAGCAGCTTCAGCCATATCCATATTAGACGAAATAAGCAATGATCCCAATATTCCACTCCACACCAGAACTTTGATCTGGAATGTCGCCAGCCAGCTTGAGACGATCCCTGTGGCCTGAGTGTTTCCTTGGGCTTAAATATGCTTTAGTTGTTGCGCTTTTAAGAAGAAAGGTCTACATGACAATTTAACAATATTAAGTTTTATATCTGAATGATATGTAGCGAGCATGAGAGCGACTGTGCGACTTCCAATGGAGCAGCTTGTTTTCTCTCTCAGCACTTGTTTTCTCTCTCAACGCTTGGTTTCTTCTTCAGTACTCTTTCAACGATTGGTTTCTTCTTCAGTACTCCTTCAACGATTGGTTTCTTCTTCAGTACTCTTTCAACGATTGGTTTCTTTTTCAGTACTCCTTCAACGATTGGTTTCTTCTTCAGTACTCTTTCAACGCTTAGTTTCTTCTTCAGTACTCTTTCAACGCTTAGTTTCTTCCTCAATACTCCCTCAACGCTTGGTTTCTTCCTCAATACTCCCTCAACGCTTGGTTTCTCCCTCAGCTTTTTTGCGCGCTGTAACACTGTAAACCTCAGCTCGACTTGGCCTTCGACGAGAGTCCTTTCAGATGCGAGTCGCTCATAGGTTTAAATCCTGACGCAAATGGCGCTTAGCGTTGTTCGGACGCCATTTTTCCTAAAAGATCGCCCTAGAGCAATGCGTCCTCGTATGACTGCTCTCCACAAACGAGCACCAAAAACCTCAACCCATTTTCAGATCTAGACCTCGCATCCCTTATAGCCTTGTTTGATAAAAATAAATAATTTGTAATAATTATATTCTCTCGCGAACGACCAGCCATATGGTCGCTCTCAAATGAGCTGACAGGATATGAAAAATCGCCATAGGCAAACATTCTTTTTTGAGGTTCTTTTGTTTCTGAAAATTCTAGGCTGCATTTATTCTGTGCCTATTTTTACAACAAAAGGTTTAAATATAAACAATGTGAAAAGTTCAACGACTAAATTCTTTTAATCAACTCAACAATAAAAGCTAAATTCTTTTCTTTTCCAATGGAAATCATGGGGTAGGAGGCCAAAGTTCTACTGGAAACAAAGGGGAGTTCACCATAACTCTTAATATCCTCCAAGACCAAGGGAAAAAACACTAGAGGGGAATTATCTTGGTTTCTATGTCTGGAGGGTTATTTGCCGATCTATTGGCGCAAGGAGGCATATTTCAAACGAGGGACGTACTACGCCCTACTTATACGCCAAGCGAGCTGCCCCACAGAGAAGAGCAGATCAATAGCTTAGCGTCCGTTTTAGTCCCTGCATTGAGAGGAGAGACGCCCTCCAACGTCCTGATTTACGGAAAGACTGGCACAGGAAAGACGGCTGTAGCCAAATATGTGGGCAAAGAGCTAGAAGAAGCAGGTTTAGGGAACACGAAGTGCAGTGTGATCTACATAAACTGCGAAGTGGTAGACACTCAATACAGGATCCTAGCCCACCTCGCAAGGCACTTCGACAGAGAGATTCCTATGACCGGCTGGCCTACAGATCAGGTCTATGCAGAATTCAGAAATGCACTCGATGCCGAGAAGAGGGTCGTCGTAATAATGCTAGACGAGGTGGATAAGCTGGTCCGAAAGGGAGACGATGTTCTTTATAACCTCTCACGTGTCAATTCAGATCTACTCCGCTCCAGGGTCAGCTTAATTGGCATCTCCAACGATCTCAAGTTCACAGAATTCTTGGATCCAAGGGTGAAGAGTTCTCTGGGCGAGGATGAAATAATTTTTCCACCCTATAATGCAGAGCAGATCAAAGAGATCCTGGAACAGAGAGCAAAATTGGCCTTTCGCTCCGGGGCACTTCAAGAGGGCGTAATCCCCCTTTGTGCGGCTTTTGCGGCTCAAGAGCATGGGGACGCTCGCAAAGCCTTGGACCTCCTGCGCATCTCCGGAGAGCTAGCAGAGAGGTCGCGTTCTGCGATCGTGGCAGAAGAACATGTGCGATCAGCCCGAGAGAAGATCGAGCAAGATAGAGTAGAAGAGGTGATCAAGACCCTTCCAACTCAATCCAAGCTCGTGCTCTACAGCATTGTTCTGCTTGAAGAGCAAGGTACAAGAAACATCACTACTAGTGCCGTCTACAACATGTACAAACAACTCTGTCCCTTGGTGGAGACCGACTACCTGACACATCGTAGGATTACGGATCTCATAGCCGAGCTGGATATGATGGGCATATTGCATACAGTTGTGATCAGCAAAGGCAGATATGGTCGGACCAAGGAGATCACTTTAAGCGTCTATCCTGGCAAGCTGAAGGCCACGTTACAGCAGGATTATCGCATGAAGTCTTTGGGGAGCGTGAATGTGCCCATGCAGTCTCGGCTGGGGCTGTAAGGCATAAAAGTAACCTCTGGCTGCAAACTGCGGCCATTT
>JAUCQD010000068.1 GCA_030372945.1 Methanothrix sp.
ATCTTATACAAATATTGCAGAGTGCGGAGGGATTGAGATGAAAAGGCTCTATAGATTCCTGGCCATTGTAATAATATTAATTATATCACAAAGTGGATGTGTTAGTGCTTTAAGTGCAACTATAGTTGGCGCAGACCTAATTACCGTCACCACTATAGGCCACGGTACAAAATATGCAGGCATCATTTACATCACAATCGATGGCGATGCAACACGATATCCAACCTATTGTATGGACATCGATATAAGTACTCAGAATGGCAATAGATACGAGCTGAGCGGATCTGGAGCCGATCCGACCATCATCTGGATATTGAATAATTACTATCCCAATACAGGCCTTCCAGATGGTTTAACCAACACAGAAAAGGGGGCTGCAGTCCAACTGGCCATCTGGCATTTTTCCAACGACTTGGATCTCAGCTCCGGCACTCCTGAGAATGTATTCGCAGCCGCAAGAGCCATTGTCGATGTTGCTGCAAGTGCATCCATTCCCCAAATACCATCCACCTTAGACCTTGCACCACCATCCTCTACGAACCCCTTGGGCGCTCAGCACACTGTGACAGCGACAGTTAAGGATCCAAGCGGGAGTGCGGTATCGGGCCAAGAGGTGACATTCTCTGTTGCAGGAGCGAACCCTTCCGCGAATCCTGTCAGTGTCCTAACTGATGCCAATGGTCAATCGGCATTTACCTACGAGGGAACCAATGCTGGCGACGACACAATCACTGCGGCCACAAGCTTCGTGGTCCCCTCAGGCGCAATATGGCTTGGCATGACGTCCTCCATTCAACGTCTCGTTATGGCGCAAGATGTGCCAAGATCCCTAACACAATCTGCCACGAAGAGATGGAGAGACGTAACGCCGCCGACGATTTCCTCAGTTGTGCCTTCCACCAATACACCATGCAGCAATGACGATGTGGACATAACGGCGCATGTCATCGATAATATTGCAGTAACATCTGTGACACTGATCTACACTGATCAGACCGGCCAGCATACAGTGGATATGACCGGACCTGCAGGTTCGAAGGAAGGCGATTGGGTTGGGAGCATACCAGGGCATGATGCCGGAACTACAGTGACTTACAAAATTTCGGCCCACGATCAGGACGGAAACGAGGCCACATCTCCATCGCAGGGTGATTATGCAGTAAGATGGAGAGATTGCGCTGCCCCAAATATCTTATCTGTACAACCCCTGAAGCCCTGCGCCAATGAAGAGGTCATTTTGACCGCGCATATTACAGACGATGACGGAGTTGTATCCGTAAATCTGATCTATGGCTCATCAACCATCCCCATGGTGCTACAGCCAGGAGGGAGCGCTCAAGACGGAATCTGGATGAGCCAGTCTCCAATACCAGGCCAGACTGCAGGCAGCAGGCTGGAGATCCAGGTTGAAGCCACCGATGCTTCAGATAGATCCACAACATTCAACCAGTTCATCTACTGGAGGGATTGCGGAGGGCTATTGATCACTGAAATTACTCCTGGGAGCGCCGATGTTTGCCAGGGCTCAAGTGTTGAGATCTCAGCCCGCGTCACTGGCACAGCAAACATCAATGAGGTCCATCTCGTCTACGCAGATCCTTCAGGGACTCACGATGTGCTAATGGATCCTGACGAAAGCGATCTCTGGACATATACATTGAGTGGATGCCCGGCAGGAACAACCACAGAGTACTACATCTTAGCCATCGACTCCAACGGTCAGAGCGCGCGATCAGATGCATATGCTCTGAACTGGATAAATTGCGGCATCACTAAATCTGCATCCTCACAAACTGTATCTCCAGGCGGGCTCGTGACTTATACCATTGCTTACACCAATTACTGGGAAGGTGCAGTGATAGAAGAGGACTATCCTGACAAGATGGTCTTCATTTCTGCTAATCCACAGCCAGATACTGGAACGAATAACAGATGGACGATACCCTTGGGGAAGGGAACGATCACAGTGACCTTGAGAGTTCCGGCGTCTTCCAATACAAAGTTCAATTTTGAGCAGGAAGCAAGTGGGGTGGGTTTCGTCAGGTCTTGGAAGGATCTATCTACAGCTCGTGAACCATACGACCTGATAAATAAGGTTACGATGTCAAGCCCCAATTCCCCACCCCAAATAGCGACTAGCAGCATAACTGTCACAGGCGGCACCGGGGTTGAGCTCAGCCAGAGGGAGAGCGGAAGCGGCGAGTACTTCAGAGAGGATCTCATAACATACAACAGGAAGAAGAACTACATCAAGGAGGAGAGCAACCTATCCGTCAAGCATCAAAACACCTCTTTTGTCCTACCGGAAGGACGGACATTGAACTTCAACTCTACATGGAACGAGAAAGAATGCGTCAAGAACTACCTCACTTCAGAGTCATTGAATGAGCTTTATCGATATAGCACCAAGATCGATAGAACCAGCCTGCTTGAGATGGAAGGAAACAACACGAGGATGGAAGTGAGCTCGGAATTCCAGGGCACTCGCCACATGGGATATGTAAAGGTTGCAGAAACGGACGAAAAGGGGCACATTACTTTGGAGAAGGAGGCAAGCTCGGACTACACAGGAAGCTTCAAGGTGATTGAGAAGCTGGGCACGACATACACCAATAGATCGACCGCCATAACAGATGTAAAGCATTACGATGAGCCTCATTTGACAGTTTACCAGAGGAGTGAGCAGGATGCGACTGACAGCATCAATTTGAGCTACACCATCTCCATATTGAATGACGGCAACGCTGCGCTTGGGCCGATCTATGTCAGGGATGTCTTCCCAGCTGGCACATACTTCCTCGACGCCTCTATCAAACCATCAGAACCGCGAAGGTCTGAGCTTTTCGAGTCAAGATATGCCAACTGGACATTCACTCACCTGCCTATAGGCCAGGCGGTTACAATTCAACTTCGTGTCCTAAGATATGTGGCCGTTGATCTGCCCATCAATGTGGTTTATGTATCTGCAGGCTACGATGGTCGATGGATCTATGCTAACGACTCCATAGCCACGAACACCAACTATTTGAGCTGCTCGCCTCAGGGCATCTGCACAAACGCTCAGGCAGGAGGGGGCTGGAACCCGCCGAACTGGGGATTCGACCTATCTCGGGATATCTGCGACGCGTGTTACTCAACTGGTTCAAACGCCCAAAGCAACTGCGCGGCATGCAATGTAGGAGTCTGAGCTGAAAAGTCGATCAGAAGTCCATCAAAGACCTTTGAGGCGGACGAGATTGAGAGATCTCGGCTTTAGGAAGCCTGATCTCCCCATATCTTCCGCCACCACCAGGGATGACAACCACATTTCCCGATCTAAAAGCCTCAATCGCCGCTAAGATCCTCGGCTCAGATTTCAGCTCGGCCAAGTCTGCTCCCACGAGCACATCGATCTCCGTTCGATCTGCCGTCAGCTCACTCCAGCGCTTCTGCACGCCGACAGCAGTGGCGCTCTTGTTCCCCAGCGCAAGGGCGATGATCTCGGCCAGGGGAATTATGTGCAGGTATGGCGGTCGATGGTCGGGATGCACTGGCTCGGGATAGTCAGCCAAAAAGTTCACCCGATCTTGCACACCCAGCTTGATCTGCCCCCGGCACTCAGGGCAGCGGCCCATAAACTCGTCCTTCTGAGATGCGCTATACTGATGGAAGCAGCGTGTGCAAGCAGTGCGATTGTACTTTCCTTCGGCTGGGTAAAAGCCGACGTTCAGAGTTGGCCTGCGCCCGCTCTCGCGCTTGATGGCCAGGGCGAGCTCCTTGTAGCTCGGCGCGTCCATCTCCATCTGATTGAACTCGCGGGCGAGTTTGTTTGCGCGGGGCGAGTGTGCATCTGAGTTGGACAGAAACGTCCGGCTCGCGAGATCGGCAATCCTATCGGCATAGTCGGTGTCTGCGCTCAGGCCGAGCTCTATGAACCTGATCGCATCAGCCTTCTCCTTGTAGCATTCACTGAGGGATCTGTAGTGGGCGAAGATCCCTGTCCAGGGTGTAAAGGCGTGGCTTGGCCCGATCAAGCCATCTGCCTCCAACACCACATCTGCGATCTCTGCCCCGCTCATTTGCAGCCTTGGCCGACCATCCGTTCTCAAGTTAGTCGATCTGGAGGCAAAGCTCTCCTGCAGCTCCTTCGCCTTGGAGATCTCCGGAAGCAGTATGAGATGATGCACACGGTGCGAATCCTCTACCTCCACGCTCAGGACGAATAGCGTGTCTCCCAAGACAAAGAGCCCCTCGTCTTCTGGAAGCGCCTTGACAGCATCCAGCCATTCGGGAAACAGGCAATCGCCAGTGCCCACGATCTTCACACCCTTTCGCGCCGCTTCCCTGGCGATCTGTGGCAGCTCCATATCTTGGGAGACGGCAGCTGAATACTTGGAGTGGATGTGAAGATCCACATTAGCCAGCATCGCTGTCAGATCTCCTCCCTTAGGGATAAACCCTTTATGCTCTCTATGCGTCATTTTTGGATTGTGAGAGAAAGCTTAAGAGATGTGCTCGAAAGCTTTGGCCAGGGCAAGATATCTTTGGAGGAGGCCCAAAGCCGCATAAAATTCCTGAGCTACCGGGCAGTAGGAGAGGTGGCCAAGCTGGATGTCTGTCGCGCGGATCGCATCGGCATTCCTGAAGCCATATTAGCGGAGGGCAAGGACAAAGCTGATCTGGTCGACATTTCTCTGGCTCACCTGGAGGAGACGGGCCACGTGATCATCACCCGTGTCTCAACTGAGCAGTTGGAGACCCTTCGGGCCGCAAAGCTGCCAGAAGGCGCAAGGCTTGAACACAACCCCTGGGCCAGAACAGTGGTCCTGAGATCAGGCGAAAGAAGAGCTGCGACAGGCATGGTGGGAATCTTGACAGCAGGTACCACAGACATTCCAGTTGCAGAAGAGGCCAGGGTGGTAGCAGAAGAGATGGGCTGCAATGTGGTCTCAGAATATGACGTTGGAGTTGCCGGCATCCACAGGCTATTCCCAAGCCTGGAGAAGATGTCAGACGCCGATGCCTTCGTCGTGGCTGCTGGCAGGGAGGGCACCTTGCCAGCTGTTGTGGCAGGACTTGTGGACGCTCCTGTAATAGGTCTGCCTGTCTCGACAGGATACGGCCTGGGCGGCGGCGGCCTGGCAGCCCTTTACTCCATGTTGCAGTCATGCTCGGTCCTTACCGTAGTTAATGTAGATGCAGGCTTTGTAGCTGGTGCTTTTGCGGCAAAGATCGCCAAACAAAAAGCTTATGGCCAAAAACAGTATTAAATTGTTGTCAGAAAAGTATTTATACGATCAAAAGGCTGGTAATCGTGAGCGGGTACACTCATCTTTTTTACTAACCCCCACTCCCCTACCCGCTCAATACTCATTGCCAATGCTCATTGCCCTTCGATGAATCGGTTTGGAAAATAAGCATCATCGCAATTGGACTGGGAGATCCAGGGCGAGGGCGGAGCAGCTTTCCGGCCAACCCTCGCTTGCTGGTGTTGAATGGACGCATGGAATACCAATTTATCCCAATACACTTTCCTTTATACAAGTTAGTTTTACTTAAGGCTTTCGGTGTCAGACACTTTCACGACGCCCAGAACAGCTTTAATACTCAGTAACTACCAGACATCAAGCGTTTCCTTTATTACTTCGAGGAGAGATATTAGCCTTAAAATTTTGATGAAGTTGGGGCGCAAAGCCGATAAGCAAAAATGCATTAATAAGTTGATGTTAGAGAGGATGCGTCATGTTTCTTTATCGTAGAGGGGATGGGCATTGAGCAGCAGAATCGTTCAGCAGACCCTGGAAGGGTTGGCAGTCTCGGCCATGCCAAGAGTCAGGACTACAGATGGCCATCTCCTGGACTGGGACAGAGAGGCCATAGCCAAACAACTCTTGAAGGAGACAAAGCTATCAGAACAATTTTATAAAGAGCCGGGCATCACAGAAGAAGAGGCAAAGGATATCGCCAAAGAGGTGGAGCGCCGGGTAAGGTGGATGAATGTCCGATACCTCAGTGGTCCTCTGGTAAGAGAGATCATGAACGTGGTCCTCCTCGAGAGGCACCACACAGAGTGGAGGAACATCTGCACGCGAGTTGGAACGCCTGTCTACGATGCCCATCTCATCGATATCGGCACTGGCTTCGAGGCCAAGGAGAATGCCAACCTGCAGGAGAACGCCGAGACCAGCCACAAGAAGAAAGCTGACAAGATCAGCAAGGAGCAGTACCTGCTGCTCCTGCCGCCGTACCTTGCCGATCGTCACCTTGCAGGCGATCTTCATATTCACGATCTCGAATATTTTGGAACCAGACCGTTTTGCATTGACGGGAGCACAGCGGTTCCCGTAATCGATAAAGGCCGAAACACCATCATCAGGCCGGACGAGCTTCCCTTCCAGGGCGATTATTATTACCCAGATGACCTCTATGCCATATCGCCTCGCGGGCCCAAAAAAGTGAAAAAGGTCTCTCGACGCCGTGCAGAGAACCACCTTCTCAAGATAAAAACTGCCAGCGGCAAATCACTAAAGGTCACCCGTGAGCACAGGATACCGGTTACAGGCAAAGGCATAAAAAAAGCGGAAGAGATAAAGCCGGGTGACGTGCTGGGCAGCGCCTTTGAGCATGGATTGAACCTGCGCGGAAAGGCCATCGGCAGCCTCGATCTGATAAATGAGTTTGTGGATAGAGTACCTGCACATGAGCTGGAGACGGTCTTTGTGAGAGGCGCTCGCGATCTCTTCCAGAAGGCAATTGATAACGGAATGTGCAGGTCATTCTCAGAGATCTCCAGGTCCCTGGGTGTAGACCACCATGAAGAGTGGTTCACCAGGGGGATAATGCCCATCACCATATTCAAAAAATTCTGCGAGCAATACGGCCAGGACGACGTCGCGGACCTGAGAGTGGGCGTTACTGGAAGTGATAATGACCTCCCTGCCAACTTCCCCCTTACAGCAGATCTCGCAAAGCTACTGGGCTACTTCATCTCCGAGGGCAACTACAACATCCAGCCAGCCAAAAATTACAATTTAGTTATTACAGGAAGCGAACACGCGCAGGCGGTTAAATGCAGCACGGGAAGCGCCTTTAATACTTACACAACTATGACCGAATGCGGTCCATCCACCAGGACGATCTACGGAATAGAAGGTGAATGGCAGAGATCCAAACAGGTTTACTTTGGCGGCAAACTGATTTACCTGCTCTTCCGATATGTCTTCGGCGTAACAGGTGGTAGCTACAATAAGAGGCTTCCCAGCATCGTTTACCACATGAACGATGAGCTTCTTTCGGTCTTTTTAAGTGCCCTATTTACCGGGGATGGCTCAGCGTTCTACCGTCCGGAAAAGTCGGATTGCACAATCAACTACACCACCGCTTCAGAGATGCTCCGCCAGGAGCTATGTCTGCTCCTCACATCTCTGGAAATGAATCCGCAAATAGTAGAACTTTATGAGGGGGAAGAGAGACGGACCTTGTACCGGATACAGCTCAATGGGTTCAGGAATATCCAGACCTTTTCCAGATGGGCAAGGTTTTATGATGAGCGTCAGAAGCATATTGATAGCTTCCTGGCCGATGTAAAAGAGATGCAAAAAAGCCCGAGAGAAGAAAAGGTCAAGGAGATCTCTGCCGTGAAAACGTCCGGCGAATACGTCTACGATCTCTTTCTGGAAGGAGATGATGAAGAGAGCCACACATACTTCGCTTCGGATGGTCTGTTGATACACAACTGCCAGGACTGGGACCTGCGCTACTTCTTCTACTACGGCCTGATGCCGGATGGCCTGGGCACAAAGGCCAGCGTTGCAGGCCCAGCCAAGAAGCCTGAGGTCGCCATACTGCATGCAGTCAAGGCCCTGGGCAGCGCTCAGACCAACTTCGCAGGAGGACAGGGATTTTACAACTTCCTCACATTCATCGCACCTTACTTCGAAGGGCTGCCCTACGAAGAGATCAAGCAGCTTATGCAGATGTTCGTCTACGAGATGACTCAGATGATGGTAGCTCGTGGCGGCCAGCTGGTATTCTCATCGGTACAGCTCACTCCCGGCGTGCCGCGGCTCTGGCGAGACAAGCCAGCGGTCTATGCGGGGAGGGTCTGGAACGGCTCAAGCCCCGACGCCCCTCTCAAGACCTATGGACAGTTCGAGCGAGAGGTGCGCCTGGCGTTCAAAGCCCTGATGGAGGTGATGCTCGATGGTGATTACTGGGGCAAGCCCTTCAACTTCCCAAAGCCCGAGATCAGCATCGAGCCCGATTTCATGAAAGAGGATGAAGCATTCAATTCAGCCCACCCGGATCTGCCCACCTACCAGGACCTCTACCTGCTGACGTTTAAGCTGGCAGCAGAGTTTGGCACTCCATACTTCGACAACCAGCTTCCTGCATATCGCGGAGCAGGAGAGGGGATATCATGCTATCAGTGCCTGGCAG
>JAUCQD010000069.1 GCA_030372945.1 Methanothrix sp.
AGCGAGGACTGAGGGTCAATGGTTCAATAGATGCTCAGCTTTCCTTTCACGAACTCTTCCACCAACTGGTCAGTGCACTCCAGCATGTAGTCGAGGATTGAGTCAACTTGAGACTCCAGCGATGGCGTAAGCTGAAGGTCGCCTGATATCCTCACGCCGCGCAGGAGCGGCTGGCTGATGGGCGACCCAATCTTGCTGACAACTGTGACGTTCGCCTCTTTCACACCATCCAGCTTTGCGATCTCGGACGCTGCCCGCTGAGCAAGCACGTTGTAAATCTTGCCCACATGATTGACTGGGTTCTTTCCTGCAATGGCTTCCATGGTCATAGGACGCATGGGCGTTATCAAGCCGTTTCCGCGATTTCCCCGGCCGGTCGCCCCGTCGTCACCCATCTCGATCGATGTGCCTGTCACAGTGAGGTAAATGTTGTCGCCTAAATCCGCGCAGTTCACGCAGATATCTGCATCGGCCATTCTTGAGACTGCCTCCAACACCCTGGCCTTTGCATCGTCGTATTCTTCGCGGGAGGCTATGAACTTAGAGACCATGGCTGCTGCCACTACCACGGTCAGCTTATCGCCTATTCGCACTGCCATAAGTTTTGTGTCCTCGCCAACGCCACGCACACTTCGCACCTCTTTCTCCATGCCAAGCACCAGCTCTTCAGTTGAGCTCAGTGGAGCATACCCAACGCCGATAGAGGTGTCATTTGCTCCCCTGCCAATGAGGCTTCGCAGCTCAGGAGCGCCTTCTTCGACGCGGGGCTCGACCCGGAACTGCTCAAGGTTTTTCACAGTCTGTCTAAAGAAGGAGGCGACGGAGTCCTCGATTATCTCAGACACCGGCTTTCCTGATGGCTTGGTTGCTCTGCCACCCACGATAACGCTTGGAGGCTTTAGGATCGAGCCTCCTCCGAACTCGGGTGCGCTTTTTCCTGCTACGATCAGAACCTTGTCAACATTATGGTGGAGTATCTGGCCGAACTCGTCAAGATAGAACTGAGATAATGAACGCGAGATGCTTTCGGAGATACCGTCTGCAAGTGTGTCAGGGTGACCGATGCCTTTTCGCTCCACAACCTCAAAGGGAGGAATGATGTGCTTTTGCAGAGTTATCATTAAATCACAAAGTATAGTTGGACAAGTCATGATTAATATCTCTCTCGCCTCAAAAAGATGAATGCATCAAGGAAAATCGGGTTTTCACACGGCTCTTCGGGAATGAATTTATAAGCATGTAA